>JAHEBY010000257.1 GCA_024642025.1 Comamonadaceae bacterium
AGTATCAGTAGCCTTGGGCCGGCCGTGGAGCGGGCCGTTGCAACCGCCACCCGGCCAATTGACGCAGCACCATGGGCACGCAGATGGCAGCACCCAGCAATGTGGCGCCAAGACCAGGTGCAATCAGCAGCAACGCGGCTACCACGCATATTGCCTGCTCCCAGCGCTTCATCTCGACCAAAAAAAACTTGCTAAGGGTGGCACCCAGTACCGTGATGCCAAGAACACAGCCCGTGAAGGTGACGACAAAGTCGTACCAGTTAAACCCTTTTGTAACCAGCAGCAGACTTGGAGAAAAAACAAACACGAAGGGCACCAATGCCTTGCCCAAACCCAGACGAAATGCCGTATTGCCGGTTTTAAACGGATCACCCCCCGCCATGCCTGCCGCCGCGTAAGCCGCTAAAGCGACCGGCGGAGTAATGTCGGCCAAGACGCCGTAATAGAACACGAAAAAGTGCGCAACCAGCGGCTCCACTCCCATTTGCACCAGCGTGGGCGCAGCCACGGTCACCATGATGATGTAGTTCGCGGTGGTGGGTATGCCACAACCCATCAAAATACAGACAATGGCTGTCATGAACAAGGCGGCAAATAACATCATGCCTTGTTGAGAGGCCAGAAACGCCGGTACAAAAGTACTCAGGACCATGGCGATGTTTTGCGCGGCGCTGGTGATGATGAAGCTCACTTTGAAACCGACACCGGTAAGCGTCACCACGCCAATTACCAAGCCTACAGCAGCCGCAGCAGCCCCGACCGCCAGCGCGTATTTCGCGCCGGTCTCAAGCGCTTCAGTGATGACTTCAAAGCCAATCCGGCCGCGCAGCCCCGCGAACAAGGTGGCGCCAACGATCAACGCTACGCCAGCAATAAACAAACCCATCCGGATGTAGGCGCTTTGCGGGCCCCAATCCACAAATGCCAGGGCAATCAGCAACGCATGCTGCACCACCAGCATTACCCAATTGCGGGCCGAGTTGCCAAATGCCATGGTCGTCAGGCCCACAATTGCACATGAGGTCATGCCCACAAAGGCAGCGAGATACGGCGTCCGGCCCATCACCAGAATAGCCACCAGCAAAATCAGGGGTATCAAAGTAGGCCAGCGCTCGCGCAATGACTCACGCAGCCGGGGCATTTCTGACTCGGTCAATCCGCGAAGTCCGTGGCGCTTGGCCTCAAAGTGAACCTGCATGAAAACGCCAAAGAAATGCATGAAAGCCGGGACGATGGCCGCAGCAATAATGGTTTGGTACGAGACGTTCAAAAACTCGACCATCAGGAACGCGGCCGCACCCATGACGGGCGGCGTAATTTGCCCGCCCGTGGACGACGCAGCCTCCACGGCCCCCGCGAACTCACGTTTGTAACCGACCCGAATCATGGCCGGAATGGTGAGCGAACCGACCGTCACAGCATTGGCCACAGACGACCCGCTTAACAGCCCAAACATGGCTGACCCGAACACGCTGACCTTTGCGGGACCACCCGCATAGCGGCCGGCAATGCTGGCGGCCACATCCAGAAACAGCTGCCCCAGACCAATTCGGGTCGCCATAACCCCAAACAGCACAAAATGAAAAACGTAGGTTGCAACCACGCCAACAGCCACACCATAAATGCCCTGACTGGTGAGGTATTGGTGGTTGACCAGTTGACCCCAGGAAGCGCCTGCATGCTTGAGCAGCCCTGGGAAATAAGGCCCGGCCAGCGCGTAGACACAGAAGCCGATTGCAATCAGCGGCAAAGGCCAACCCATGCTGCGCCGGGTAGCCTCCAGCACTGCCACGATCAGGATCGAGCCCAACACCACGTCAAGTGTGTTGGGGTTTCCCACGCGAAAAGCAAGGTCCGCAAATACATAGGGTATATACAAGACGCTGACTGCGCAGGCGATGCCCATCGCCCAGTCAAACAGCGGCACGCCACCAGGCGTAGCCCAGCCGTTCACTGCCAGCGCGTCACGCGCCTTGTGGCTACCGGCAAAAACCAGAAATATGAGCCCGAGCACAAACGCCAGATGTACGCCACGGTGGGTCACCTCTTGCAGCAGGCCAAAGCCCGCCGTGTAAAAGTGAAACAGCGAAAGGGCGATCAGAAGCCACTTGATGATTTGCGTGGCTGGTGGTGCCGAGTTGCGAAACCGCATCTCGGGGTCAAACTTCTCCTCCAGCTCCTGCAGCGTCTTGCCGTCTGGCAGCAAGCTTGCCGCAGGCGCTGGTGTTTGAGAGCTCATACGGGCCTGTCAGACGTATCTTTGGGTTATTTCAATACACCGACTTCCTTGTAAAACTTCTCGGCCCCCGGATGAAAAGGGATGCCCACGCCTTTTACCGCGTTCTCCTTGGTAATGAACGCACCTTTGGCGTGACCCGCAGCCAAGGTCTTTTGCGTGGCGTCACTAAACAGGGCCTTGGTGATCTGATAAACCGTATCGGTGTCGGCCTTTGCGCTGGTCACCCATTGGGCGCCAACTGCCAGCGTTTGCACGGCGGGCACGTCCTTGTAAGTATTAGCCGCAATCGTGTCCACGGCAAAGTACGGGTTGGCCATGCGAAGGCCATCCGCCTGTGCGCCGCCCAAGGCAACCAGTTCAATGCCAGCGCCGCTGGAAGCCAGCTCGGCAATGGCGCCTGCAGGCGCGCCACCCACGAAGAAGAATGCGTCCAGAGCGCCGTCCTTGAGCTTGTCGCCCGCCTGATTCGGCTTGATGAACTCGGCCTTGATGTCGCTTTCCTGAACGCCATAGGCAGCCAACACCATGCGGGCATTGATCAACGTGCCTGAACCCGGCTCATCAAGCGCCACACGCTTGCCTTTCAGATCAGCCACAGTTTTGATGCCAGAGCCCTTTTTCACCACCAGATGAATGCTTTCAGGGTAAAGGTTTGCGATCATGCGCAGGTCGCCCACTTTCGGTTTGCCGGTGTAAGGGCCAGTACCGTTATAGGCCCAAGTTGCCACATCGGACTGGGAAAAGCCCGACTCTATGGCTCCTCCGGCGATGCCGTTTACGTTGGCCAGCGAGCCATTGGCTGCCTGGGCCGTGACAATGATCTTGCCAGGCTGCGTGACCGCGTTGGCGATCATTCCACCCACCGGGTAATAAGTGCCGGCCGTGCCGCCCGTGCCAATACGGAAAAATTGCTGCGCATGGGCCGCACCGGTCAGCGCGGCCGCAGCCAGAAAGGTCATCGCCAATTGCTTGATTTTCATAAAAATTCCTCGCTCGATTGATTGTAAAAACACAGCCAGAGGATACAGCAGCAAAGATAAGCCTCCGGGTATATCGCGTCAGGGAAATCCCTTAACTCGCTACATTTTATATAGCTTAGAAAATAACCAATTCGGGGGCTGAAGACCTAATAGGCTCACAACGCGGTTTGATGAACCGAATGCGGGCATTGCAGATTGCGCACAATGCAAGTAAGGCATAAGGACATGATGTCGCAACTGAGCTGTACACAGGGAACGCCCAGGTGCCTAGAATCCGAAGACACGCCGTACCAAGGCCGTCAAAAGGAAAAGAACATGACGAAATCTCCGTTGGCTGAGCTGCTCAGCTATACAGCCGAACATGCAGGGGCCACGGCAGGCGCGCTGGGTCAATTCGTTCGGGCGTATTTCGAGGGCACTGACCCCGAGGAAACCAATGCGCGCGGACCGGCCACCCTATTTGCCGTGGCCAATGCCCACTGGCGTTTACTGGAAAAGCCTCGCGCTGCCGAGGAGGCCAAGATCAGAGTCTTCAACCCGACATTGGCCGAAGATGGTTTCGTGAGCGACCACACTGTCGTGCAAATCGTGCACGACGACATGCCGTTCCTGGTCGACTCAGTGACCATGGCGATCAACCGGAGCAACCGTACCGCGCACTGGATTGTTCACCCGTTGATGCGCATCACACGCGATGCCAAAGGCAAAGTCAGCGACGTTAGTGGCGCATCCGACCGGGCATCGGCTGGAAAGACTGAGTCGGTCAACTCACTGATTCTTGTGGAGTGCGACCGGATTGTGGGTGCCGCCGAACAAAAAGCGCTGGCGGATGAACTCGCACGCGTGCTGGGCGACGTTCGCAGTGCCGTAAAAGACTGGGCGGCGATGTTGGACCGCGTCAAGGCGGCCGCGGTGGCGGCAAGCATGTCCCCTTTGCCTGAGGTAAACCGTCAGGAAGGCGTGGACTTTTTGCGCTGGCTGGAAGACCGTCACTTTACCTTTTTGGGCGCTCGCGAATACGACTTGAAGCGAGATGGCGATTCGGTCACGCTAACGGCCCGGGCAGACACCGGACTCGGGATTTTGCGCGGTCCCGCGAGCACATCCGAGACGCGACTGCCAGCTGAGGCCGCTTCATTGCTGGACTCCGATGATCTGGTGCTGGCAACCAAGGCCATGACCCGATCAACCATTCACCGGCCCGCGTGGCTGGACTACATTGGCGTAAAGCAGTTTGATAGCGTCGGCCAAGTAGTTGGTGAAATCCGGTTTCTCGGGCTGTACACGTCAACGGCCTATTCG
>JAHEBY010000258.1 GCA_024642025.1 Comamonadaceae bacterium
GTATCTCAACAGGCGACCCAGGAGCAAAGACAGGTTGCCCTTTATTGGGCCGATGACCCCGGAAAGACCCCCACCCCGGCAGGCCATTGGGCGTTTATTGCTGGTGATTTGCTCAAAATTCGAAATGCCAGTCTTGCCGACGCGGCCATCACCTATGCCCGCCTCAACATTGCCATGGCTGACGCGTTTGTAGCTGCATGGTCCACCAAGTATGAAATCAATCTTTTGAGACCGGTCACCTACGTTCAATTGACGATGGACAGCAACTGGGTGCCCACACTCCTGACCACACCGCCATTTCCAGAGTATCCGTCGGCGCACTCAGTACAGTCCAGCGCGGCCGCCACCGTGCTGGGCGATATCTTCGGCGCAGATACCAGCTTCACCGATAACACCCACAATGACCGTGGCTGGGGCCCGCGCACATTCAAGAATTTCCGGGCTGCGGCCGATGAAGCGGCCATCTCCCGCATGTATGCAGGCATTCACTTCAAATTCGGTATCGAAGGCGGCAAGGTGCAGGGCCGTTGTGTGGGCGAAAAAGTCCTGGCGTTGAAGTTCAAGAGCTGAGCAACTTACAGCTCCAGACGCAGGCCCGACTTTGCGTCAAACCAGTTCGTGTGTTGTCCGCTGATTTCAAGTCCGACGGTGTCACCCTCTTTGAGCGGCGCGTGTGGTTTGGTGCGTGACGTCATATCGCCTGCCGGCGTGCGCACCACAACATAGGTATCAGCACCCGTTGGCTCCACCAAAAGCACGGTGCCACGCCATGGCGCATCCGCAGCCACGTGCAAATGCTCCGAGCGCAGCCCCAGAATCGCGTCGCCTGCGGCCGGGCACGGCAGCGAAAGCGATCCGCCCTCAAATACAAACCGTCCGTTTTCGCCTGCCACCTCCACCCTTCCCCTGATCATGTTCATGCTCGGTGAGCCAATAAACGAGGCGACATAGGTGTTGGCGGGATACGTGTAAACCTCATCGGGTGTGCCAACCTGTTGCAGAATGCCGCCTTTCATGACGGCAATCCGGCTCCCCAGCGTCATGGCTTCAATCTGGTCATGCGTCACATAAACGGTCGTAATGCCGCTGACACTGTGCAGGCGTTTGATTTCCGCCCGCATTTCCACACGCAGCTTGGCATCCAGATTGGACAACGGCTCGTCAAACAGAAATAATTTTGGGTCGCGGGCCAGAGCCCGACCCATGGCCACCCGCTGACGCTGGCCACCCGACAGTTGTGATGGCCGCCGGTCCAGCAAATGCTCAATTTGCAGCATGGCTGCGACTTCAGCAATACGTTTGGTTCTTGTTTCTTTGGGTACCTTGCGCATTTCAAGCGCAAACCCAATATTGTCGGCCACATTCATCGTGGGATACAACGCATAGCTCTGGAACACCATCGCAATATCACGCCGCGCCGGCGCGATGCCAATGACATTCTTGCCTGCGATAAGCAACTCACCTTCAGTTGGCTCTTCCAGCCCGGCAATGATGTTGAGAAGCGTGGATTTGCCGCAACCAGACGGCCCGACAAGAATCAGGAACTCTCCCGGTTGCACATCAATGTCGATACGTTTGAGCACTTCGACCGCTTTGGCACCTTTGCCAAAAACCTTGCGAATGCCTGCGATATGAAGGGAAGCCGCCATGATGGATTGTTATCCTTTCACCGCGCCAGCCGTGAGACCTTTTACAAAATACTGGCCCGCCAAAACATACACCAGCATGGTGGGCAACCCAGCAATCACCGCGGCTGCCATGTCCACGTTGTAGCTTTTAACACTGCTGGACGTATTGGCCATGTTGTTGAGCCCCACCGTGACGGGTTTGCTATCCGCGCCGCTGAAAGCCACGCCAAACAAAAAGTCATTCCAGATATTCGTGAACTGCCAGATCAGCGTCACCATCAGGATCGGCGTCGACATCGGCAAGACAATGCGATAAAAAATGCGCCAGAAGCCCGCGCCATCCATGCGGGCTGCATTGACCAGCTCGCGGGGAATGGCCGTGTAGTAGTTCCGGAAAAATAGCGTCGTAGTCGACATGCCGGCCAGACAGTGGACCAACACCAGGCCAGACACAGAGCTGGAAAGCCCGAGGAAACCCAGCACCTGACTCATCGGCAGCAGCACCACCTGGTAAGGCATGAACACGCCAAAGAGCATGAATCCGAAGAGCACCTCACTGCCCTTGAACTTCCACATGCTCAGCACATAGCCATTCACGGCACCCCACGCGGTGGAGATCAGCACCGCCGGCACAGCCATGCTCACCGAGTTCCAGAAATAGGGCTGTAGCCCTCGGCAGTCCACGCCAGTGCAAGCCGAAGACCACGCGAGTTTCCACGACTCGAAATTGATGGCAGTCGGAAGGCTCATCAAGTTGCCTGCCCGGATCTGGCCGGCGTCTTTCAAAGACGTCACCAGCATGACATACAGCGGCGCCAGAAACAGACCTGCTGCGACGATCAGCGTGCCGTAAATCAGTATGCGCGAGACAGCTTTAGCGCTCATGAGACTTCGCGCGAAGCTCGCTGTAGAGGTAGGGGACAACAATGGCCGCCACCGTGGCCAGCATCATCGTCGCGCTTGCTGCGCCCAGACCAATCTGACCGCGATTGAAACTCATGACAAACATGAAAGTGGCAGGCACGTCGGTGGCGTAACCTGGCCCGCCTGCCGTCAACGCCATCACCAGGTCAAAACTCTTGATGGAAAGGTGCGAGAGCACGAGCACCGTAGAAAATACGACCGGTCGCAGGATCGGCAAAATGATGCGCCAGTAAATGCGCGGCAACGAGGCGCCGTCGATCTGGGCGGCCCGGATGATGTTGTCATCAATGCCGCGCAGGCCCGCCAGAAAGAGCGCCATCGCAAAGCCAGCCGATTGCCACACACCGGCGATGACGACGCAATAAATGGCCGTTTCACTTTGCACCAGCCAGTCGAACTGGAAACTCTGCCACCCAAGGTCATGCATGAGTTTCTCGAGACCTAGGCTGGGGTTGAGAATCCATTTCCAGGCAGTTCCGGTCACGATGAACGACAGTGCCATGGGATAGAGGTAGATAGTGCGCAGCAAGCCTTCTGCGCGCACCTTCTGATCCAGAACGATGGCCAAAAACATGCCGAGCGCCATGGAGCCGCCCACATACAAGACGCTGAAAATGCCCAGATTCTTCAGAGCCACATACCACCGGTCCATGTCCCACAGGTTCGCGTACTGTTGCAGCCCCACAAACTCATCGTAATTCGGCAGCATGCGCGATCCGGTCACCGACAGCACGCCGTTCCAGATCATGAACCCATAGATAAACGCGAAACCCAGTACAAACCCCGGCGCAAGCACAAGCTTCGGCAGCACGTTTTCAACGGTTTTCATGAATCAAAAGCGCTACGTCTAGATGCCAATCCAGCAGACACGATCAATCGCCCGCCACTCAGCAAGCGACTGATTGATTAGGATGCGCCCGCCGGGAGTCAGCTATTTCGTTGCAGCGGCCTTGGCGATGCTCTTTACACCATCGGCCACTGACATCTTGTCATCATTCCAGAACTGGCTGACAGCGTCCTTGATCGCACCCTCAGCAGCTGGCGCTACCGCCATGCCGTGGGCAATGGAGGGCTCCAGTGTCCCGGCCTTGGCGGTGTTGACAAAGTCCTTCGCCGACTCCTTGGCGCAATCGTCAAACTTCGACATGTCCATGCCCAACCGAACCGGGATCGAACCCTTGTTCAGATTGAAGACCTCTTGGAACGCTGGGCTCATGATCGCGGCCGCCAGATCGGATTGCGATTTTTGGGCACCCGGATCCTTCAGCTTGAACATGGCAAAGGAATCCACATTAAAGGTGTATGCGTTGCCGGTACCGGGAGCCGCCGCGCAGATGTAGTCTTTGCCCGGCATCTTGCCTGCGGCCGTGAATTCGCCCTTGGCCCAGTCACCCATGAACTGGAATGCTGCCTTTTCCTGGATCACCATGGACGTAGCCAGATTCCAGTCGCGCCCCGGAGCGGCTGCATCGGTGTAACCCTTGATCTTGCGAAAAGTCTCAAGCGACTTGGTCATATTGGCGCTGGTGAGGGCCTTTTGGTCCAGCTTCACCAAGGCATCGTGATAAAACTTGGCACCGCCTACACCCATCACCACCGATTCAAAGGTGGTGAAGTCCTGCCAGTTCTGGCCACCATGGGCAACCGGAATCAGCCCAATGGCCTTGACCTTGTCTGCTGCAGCAAAAAACTCGGGCCACGTCTTCGGCGCGGTGGTGACCCCGGCTTTCTTCAGAACCGCTGCGTTGGCCCACAACCAGTTCACGCGGTGCACATTAACCGGTGCCGCCACGTAGTTACCCTTGTACTTCATGATGTCAGCCACGGCCTTGGGCAGCAGGCTATCCCACTTCTCGGCCTTGGCCACCGAATCCAGATTCGCCAAAACACCTTCCGCTGCCCACTCTTGAATGGCCGGACCCTTGATCTGGGCTGCGGCAGGCGGAT
>JAHEBY010000259.1 GCA_024642025.1 Comamonadaceae bacterium
CTGAATCCGGTCGATGGCCTCAATTCGACGGCTGAAATTCCGCCTGCGCTCTCTAAGCTGTGCGTCCAGCTGGGCGGCGGCAGATTTGCTCCAGAGTTCAACCTCTCCCAGTGCGGACTCATGGACGGTACGCAAGCGCGTGGAGAGGGCACGCACCAGGCGGTCGGCAAATTCGGGTTGCGCCAGTCGGAATGCGTTGCCCACGCCCAGATATTGAAGGTGGCTTCGCTCCACCAAGTCGAGCTCGCGTGAAAATCGGGCCAAAGGCGGCTCGGGTGGCACATGGAGTGAAAACCCATACTCCGCATTGAGTTGTTTGAAAGTTGCTCCAAGCATGGACTGAATCTCGGCCGTGTGGGTTTGCACTTTCTGCAGATTGGCATTCAGTCGGGCAAACGTGTCGCCATAAGCCTTCTTCACACCCAGCTTCAGCCCCTTCTGATGCAGGGCACTGGTCAATGCCGACATCTCGACCTTCAACTTGCTCGGGCCGAGCATGCCGAACACTTCGCGCAGCAGCTTCAGGTGAACAGAGCGCACGGCATGAATCTTGGCTCCGCCGAGGTCAAACTCGGCCTGCTCCTGCGAGATCCGGGCACGCATATGCCGGATCACAGAAGCGTTTTTTCCCTGGAGGCCTTTGAGCTCCATCATCTGGTCAGCCAGGTCACGACGGCGTATGTTGATCACACGTCCAGTCTCTGCACGAAGCCCGGTAATGCCTGCGGCCACCGCAGTGCCAAGTATTTTCTGGCGCTTGCCCATAATGCCACGGCCTAGCGCATCTTCCAGAGCGGGCAGGCAGCTCTTTTGCAGCAGCGCCATATCGTCAGTGACCTTGGCCACCAAACCTTTATGGGCAGAAACCGCAATGACCTGTTCTTTAGGAACATCAAGGATTTCGGCAGTAGAGAGGCGCTGCCGGTCAATTTGGGTCTGGACCTGCTCAGGCGAGCTCAGCTCATCCCACAATGTATCGATTTTGTTGAGGACGACAAGCCGTGCGTCAGTGGTATCAAGCGATTCGTTGATCAGGTGTTCGCGCCAAATTGTGAGGTCGGATTTGGTGACACCGGTATCCGCACCAAGAATAAACACAATGGCGTGCGCCTGAGGGATCAGGCTGACGGTCAGCTCGGGCTCTGCACCAATCGCATTGAGGCCAGGCGTATCCAGAATAACGAGCCCCTGTTTGAGCAACGGGTGGGCGATATTGATCAACGCGTGGCGCCACTTGGGCACCTCCACCATGCCGCTTGCATCAACAATAGGGTTATCTTCGGGCGTCTGGTTGTGCCAGAACCCCAATGCCCTGGCCTCATCCAGAGTCACCCGTCGTGTCTCGGCAACTTTCTCGAACGCGGCAGAAAGCTGCTTGGGGTCGTTGACATCCAGGTCGACCCGTGTCCATTTCTCGGGCGCCATGCGCCACTCCATCAAGGCCTGGGGCTGCAGGCGAGACTCGATGGGCAACAGCCGCAAGCAGGCAGGCACATCGGCGTCGTAAGCCATTTCGGTCGGGCACATGGTTGTGCGTCCGGCACTCGCGGGCATGATGCGTCGACCGTAGCCAGCAAAGAACATGGCATTGATCAACTCCGATTTTCCACGCGAAAATTCGGCTACAAATGCCACCATGACCTTGTCGGAGCGAACCTGCGCTTCGAGGCGTTTGAGACGCTCCTCAACTCCCGCATCCAGCAGGTCGTGATCCCTCATCCATTCGCCCAACAGCTTCAGTCGCAACGCAAATTCGCGCCGCCACGTGCCGTGCTGGTCAAACTGATCGTTAAAAGAAGTGCCCACGATGCCCCCGGTAATCTTCCAATATAGTCGCGCAGCTCACATTTTCTGGCATTTGGCGCAAAAAAACGTCGATCGTTGCCCTTGGCGTATGTTTTTGACAGCAGTTCCGCACACCCGGCACGGCTCTCCTGTCCGGCCATACACCATGGCTTCAAGCTGAAAATGGCCTGTCTGACCATCCGTACTGGAAAAATCCCGCAGGGTGCTTCCACCCCGTTCTACCGCCCTCGCCAGCACCATTTTGACCGCCGCATGTAGCTTGGAGGCTCTGGGCAAGCTCAAACGGTTGGCACGCACCGTAGGCCGAATTCCCGCGTGAAAGAGCGCCTCTGAGGCATAGATATTGCCTACACCCACCACCACATCACCAGCCAGAAGAACCTGCTTGATCGACGCTTTACGGCGCTTTAAGCCCGCGTAAAAAGCATGCACGTCAAAATCGTCTGACAACGGCTCCATCCCCAGATGGCTCAGCAACTTGCCGACTATGGGCGCATCGTCTGCAGGTGCGAAAACGACCGCACCAAATCGCCTGGGGTCATTCAGGCGCAAGGTTCCAGCGGTGGTACGTAGTTCAAAATGGTCGTGCGCGCCCATTGCCGAACCTGAGCCGCCCGCTTGGGTAAAGCTCAGACTGCCCGACATACCCAGATGAACCAGCAAAAGTCCGCGGTCCAGATCCAGCAACAGGTATTTGCCCCTCCTGCGCACCGAACTGACGTTGGCGCCCACCAAATGAGCTGGCAAGCACCCCAGCGGCCATCGCAAAGGCTTGCCAATTTGTACCGACAACACCGTGGAATTGGAAATTCGCGAGGCAAAACTCAAACGGGTTACTTCAACTTCTGGCAATTCGGGCATGTGGCGGCAAGGTGGTCGGGCTTGGATTATTATGGTCCGATGTCACCCAATTCAAGACTCGTACAGGCTCTGGCTGCAGTAATGTTGGCGATCGTCGCGTTAAGTGCCTGCGCGCAAAGCCCTTCCAAGGCAGCTCCTCCTGTAAAGGCGCCTGTGAGCGCGCCAACCAAATCCATCAGCAAGACGTCCGGAACTGCCATATCCGAATCTGCCGATGCCTCGGCTTCGGCGCTGGACAGGCTGCTTTTCTATGAAATCCTGCTCGGCGAACTCAATGCACAGGACGGAGAACCTGGCGCCGCCTACTCCCTGTTGCTCGATGCCGCCCGAAGGTCCAATGACTCAAGGCTGTTCAAGCGAACGGTTGAGGTTGCCTTGCGCGCCAGACAGGGCGAGTCTGCGCTGCAGGCGGCCCAAGCCTGGCAAAAAGCATTGCCCAATTCGCGCGAGGCCAACTCGTTCATATTGCAAGTTTTGGTAGGCTTAAACCGCTTGGGTGAAACCGCGGAGCCGCTGAAACGCGAACTCGCGGCCACCCCACCCGGCGATCGACCTGCCCTGATAGCGACCATTCCCCGGTTTTTTGCTCGGGCAACCGACAAAAAACTGGCGTTGTCTGTAACTGAGCAGGTACTGGCCGACTATTTCAAACCGGCTGAAGTGGGTGCCGCTTCCTGGACAACTCTGGGGCGCCTTCGATTTGACGCCGGCGACATGGACGGAGCGCTCGATGCGGCGCAAAAAGGACATGAGCTGGCTCCCAAGGCAGAGGGGCCTGCCCTGCTGGCGCTCGCGCTGCTGAATGGGAAAGAAATGCGTGCTGAAAAAATTGTGAAGGAATACCTCGCGGGCACGCCGCGTTTTGAGGTGCGGATGGACTACGCCCGTGTATTGATGGACGCCCAGCGCTATCCCGAATCAGCCGCGCAGTTCAATCTCATCACCGTTGAAAAGCCCGATTACAGCCCACCCTGGCTCGCCTTGGGATTGCTGCAGGTGCAAGACGACCAAGTGGACAAGGGAGAGTTGTCACTCAAGCGGTATCTTGAATTGGCCACGGGGCCTCAACTTGGCCCCTCTGATCCAGACGAAACCCAGGCCAGTGGCCTCACGCAAGCCTACCTGTTGCTCGCCCAAATCGCCGAGCAGCGCAAAGATTTTGTGCAAGCAGAAAAATGGCTTGCGAAAATAGAGAATTCCGAAGAATTGGTTCGCGCCCAGATGCGCCGCGCCAGCATGCTGGCAAAACAGGGGAAGGTGTCCCAAGGCCGCACCCTTTTGGAAGGCTTGCCTGAACGTACACCGGAAGAATCCCGGGCCAAATTGAGCGCAATGGTGCAGTTTTTGCGCGAAAACAAGGAGAACCGGAAAGCCTACGACCTTTTGACCGATGCGCTCAAGCGCGATCCGAAGGACTTTGACCTGATGTACGACCAGGCCATGCTCGCGGACAAGCTGGGGCAACCAGATGAAATGGAGCGCTTGCTGCGCAACGTCATCACCGCCAAACCGGATTTTCAACATGCATACAACGCGTTGGGCTATTCGCTTGCCGACCGGAACGTGCGCCTGCCCGAAGCCAAAAAGCTCATTCAGAAGGCATTGGAGCTGTCGCCCGGTGACCCGTTTATTTCCGACAGTCTGGCATGGGCTGAGTTTCGTATGGGAAACAAGACCGAGGCCCAACGCATATTGCAGATCGCCTTCAAGCAAAAGCCCGACGCCGAAATAGCCGCTCACCTTGGCGAGGTACTGTGGAGCCTGGGCAAAAAGGATGAGGCCGTTTCCGTGTGGCGCGAAGGCATGCAGATCAACCCCGAAAA
>JAHEBY010000260.1 GCA_024642025.1 Comamonadaceae bacterium
CGGTTGGTGTGATCAGGTCTTCGGTGGCCAGGTCCTGGGCGTTGTGTTCGATCTCGCTGCGTCGCATGCCCACCTTGCCCTGGCCGAATTCCTGACGGACGGCTCCGAGTTCCTCGCTGAGGATGACGGTGACCCGCTCCGGTCGTGCGAGGATATCCAGCAGATCTTCGATTTCTCCCATGACCTGTTTGTATTCGGTCACGATCTTGTCCTGTTCGAGGCCGGTCAGGCGCTGCAAACGCATCTGCAGGATTTCCTGTGCCTGGGTCTCGCTAAGTCGATACAGCCCATCGCCGCCCATGCCGAACTCTTTTTCAAGGCCATCCGGGCGATAGTCGTCGGCGTTGATCACGCCGCCATCGGTACGTGTGCGCGTGAGCATTTCGCGCACCAGCTTGCTGTCCCACGGCTTTGCCATCAGCTCCAGCTTGGCCACCGGAGGCGTAGGCGCATTGCGAATGATGGCAATGAATTCGTCAATGTTGGCCAGCGCCACGGCCAGACCTTCCAGTACATGACCACGCTCACGCGCCTTGCGCAGCGTATAAACCGTTCGCCTCGTCACCACTTCACGGCGGTGGTCCAGAAAGACCTCTACCAGATCCTTGAGGTTGCAGAGCTTGGGTTGCCCGTTGATCAAGGCCACCATGTTGATACCAAACGTGTCCTGCAACTGTGTCTGCTTGTACAGGTTATTCAGCACAACCTCGGGCACTTCGCCGCGCTTGAGCTCGATCACGAGGCGCATGCCGGATTTGTCTGACTCGTCCTGAATATGGCTGATGCCTTCAATCTTCTTTTCGTGCACCAGTTCGGCCATACGCTCCTGCAGCGTCTTTTTGTTCACCTGATAGGGCAGCTCGTCAACGATGATGGCCTGGCGCTGCCCCTTGTCGATATCTTCAAAGTGGCACTTGGCGCGCATGACCACTTTGCCGCGGCCTGTGCGATAACCATCCTTCACGCCGTTGATGCCGTAAATAATGCCTGCCGTGGGGAAGTCCGGCGCAGGAATGATCTCCATCAACTCGTCGATCGACGCTTCCGGGTTGCGCAGCAGGTGAAGGCACGCATCAACGACTTCGTTGAGGTTGTGTGGAGGGATATTGGTAGCCATACCCACCGCGATGCCGCCTGAGCCGTTTACCAGCAGGTTCGGCAGCTTGCTGGGCAGAACCAGAGGCTCTTTTTCGGAGCCATCGTAGTTGGGGCCGAAATCAACCGTTTCCTTGTCGATGTCCGCCAGCATCTCATGGGTGATCTTTGCCAGACGAATCTCGGTATATCGCATGGCGGCGGCATTGTCCCCGTCGACCGATCCGAAGTTGCCCTGGCCATCTACCAGCATGTGCCGCATGGAAAAGTCCTGCGCCATGCGGACAATGGTGTCATAGACCGACTGGTCACCGTGCGGGTGGTATTTACCAATCACGTCACCCACAATACGTGCCGACTTTTTGTAGGCACGGTTCCAGTCGTTGTTAAGTTCGTGCATGGCGAACAACACGCGGCGATGCACAGGCTTCAAACCATCGCGTGCGTCGGGCAATGCACGGCCTACGATAACGCTCATCGCGTAATCGAGATAGCTCCGGCGCATTTCCTCTTCAAGACTGATGGGCAAGGTTTCTTTGGCGAACTGGGTCATGAAATGAGGCTTTGCGACGGAAAGATGTCAATTTTACGGGCAAGCTGATGTCGCGATTCGGCAACACATGGCCCCATGTGCGCTTTTATCGACTAAGGGCCGTGCCCCCGTGCGGTTGATTCGTAATTTATATATGGCACAATACCTTCACGCTTTGGGTGATGGTCACCCGGAGTCCCTAATCCGCTCGCAGCTTGGCTGCGGTTTTCCCCGAAGAGGATAAGTATGAAAAAATTGAATAAAGTGGCAATGTTGATCGCTGCCGCATCCCTCGCAACAGCCGCTGGCGCACAGAGTATCGACAACTGGCAAAACAACGGCGGCGACAAGCTGTACTGGAAGAACGGCAATGGCGAGCTATGCTGGCGTGACAACTTCTGGACGCCTGCAACGGCCGCTGAAGGATGTGATGGTGCGATCATGGCTCCTAAAGCTGCGCCGGCCCCAGCTCCTGCTGCAGCCCCAGCACCTGCCCCAGCACCTGCTGCTGCTCCAGCACCAGCGCCGGCTCCTGCGCCCGCCCCAGCACCTCAGCCCCCAGCTGCTTCGAAAGTGACTTACGCTGCTGACGCGTTCTTCGACTTTGACAAGGCCGTGCTGAAGCCAGAAGGCAAAGCCAAGCTGGACGATCTGGTTGGCAAGGTCAAAGGCGTGAATCTGGAAGTGATCATTGCTGTTGGTCACACCGATTCGGTCGGTTCCGATACTTACAACCAGAAACTGTCTGTGAAGCGTTCGGAAGCCGTCAAGGCATACTTGGTGTCCAAAGGCATTGAGAAAAACCGCGTCTACACCGAAGGTAAAGGTGAGAAGCAGCCAGTGGCCGACAACAAGACCAAAGAAGGTCGCGCTAAAAACCGCCGCGTTGAGATCGAAGTGGTGGGTACCCGCGCAAACTAAGGGGCCCCAAGTCCCCTGACAGTAACTTTTAGTTGCTGTCTGAAAAACCCCGCCTCGGCGGGGTTTTTTATTGACCGGCCTTTTGCCCCCAAATGCTGTATTTGTCGATAATTGAAATATGAACTCGACCGTCAACGCCGATCCCGCAGAGCTTGCGAAATTCTCTGACCTCGCCCATCGCTGGTGGGACAAGCAAAGCGAATTCCGGCCCTTGCACGAAATAAACCCTCTGCGCCTGGAATGGATCAACTCGCTGTGTGGTGTCAATGCCCGGCAGGTTCTGGATGTGGGTTGCGGTGGTGGCATTCTTTCGGATTCCATGGCACGCAAAGGTGCGCAGGTCCTGGGCATTGATTTGTCGACCAAAGCGCTCAAAGTGGCCGAACTCCACGCCTTGGAGGCGCAGACTCCAAACGTGCAATATCAGGAGATCAGCGCGGAAGCGCTCGCCAATGAACGCGCCGAAGAATTTGATATGGTGACATGCATGGAAATGCTGGAGCATGTTCCAGACCCGGCGTCAGTCGTTCAGGCATGCGCCCGCCTGGTAAAGCCTGGCGGGTGGGTGTTCTTCTCTACGTTGAACCGAAACCCAAAATCCTTCCTGTTTGCCATAGTGGGGGCCGAATACATCCTCAACCTATTGCCCAAAGGCACCCATGAGTACGCCAAGCTGATCCGCCCGAGTGAACTTGCAGGCCACTGCCGCGCGGCCGGGCTTGACTTGCGTCACACACAGGGTATGGAATACAACCCATTGACCAAACGCTACTGGATGAGTTCTGACACCAGCGTGAACTATCTGTTCGCCACCCAAAAGCCGCTGGAAACGGGGGCATGAAAAGCCTGCGCGCTCAGGCCTTTGACGGCATTCAGGCGGTTCTGTTTGATCTGGACGGCACCTTGATCGATAGTGCCCCCGATCTTGGTGCGGCGGCCGACAAATTGCGTACAGACCGTGGTTTGCCACCGATTCCGCTTGAGGCGTATCGCCCCATGGCTGGGGCAGGTGCCCGTGGCATGCTGGGCGTGGCGTTTGGCATGCAACCGGATCACCCGGACTTCTCCGCCTATCGCGAAGAGTTTTTTGTCAACTACGAGCGCTGCCTGACGCAAAGAACTTACGCCTTCGACGGCGTTCCCGAATTGATTGATCAGCTGCTAAGGCGCCAGATGCGCTGGGGCGTGGTCACCAACAAGGCCTCGCGTTTTGCACTGCCACTGACACGCGCAATGCCCTTATTTGCTTCGGCGACCACGGTCGTGTGTGGCGACACCACGCCACATGCCAAGCCGCACCCTGAGCCCCTGTTTGAAGCCGCCCGGCGTGTCGGCGCAGATCCGCAACACTGCCTGTATGTAGGAGATGACGAGCGCGACATCGTGGCAGGCCTTGCCGCGGGTATGCGAACGGTGGCCGCTGCCTACGGCTACCTTGGCAATGGCGCCAGCACGGCACATTGGGGCGCACATGCAGAAATTAGAACCCCTGCCGAGCTGTTGCCCCTTGTAATTTCAGGCAATGGCCTAAAATAGAGTGCTGGGGCTGCACTGGTTTCGACGTGGGTTCGGACGCGGTGTGGTGCATGTCGAGCTGAATGCGCTCGTTAATCAGATTCAAACAAACTAACTGCAAACGACGAACGTTTCGCACTCGCTGCTTAATTGCCAGTGAGCTTTACAACAGCAGGCCGATGGGCTGGGCAAGGGGTAGTTAACGCAAGTTGACCGCTCCCGGCTGTAAAGATAATCTACATCGGCTGGCTCCGGGCTGGGTACCTTAACCCGGGGCAAGAAAATAGGGTGCTGGCGTCCTGGACAGCGTGCGACTGCGCGACCCAGGTGGCGAGACTTAAATCAGACCGCTAAACATGTAGATCTGCCCGAAAAAGGCTTGCGGACGGGGGTTCAAATCCCCCCAGCTCCACCACTTATCGAAT
>JAHEBY010000011.1 GCA_024642025.1 Comamonadaceae bacterium
AATGCGGTACCAGCACCCGAATATGCCTCCCAGTCAGCGTTGGCTGACGCGGCGGCTTCCGTAACCACGAATGCCCCCACAGACGCAGAGCCGACGCCTTCTGTTCCAGCGCTTATGGCTTCGTCATCGGTATCGAATGATTCGACGAGTCTGCTCGCACCTGCGGCAGGACTGCCAAGGATTCAAGCCTTTGAACTACCGATGGCGCAACTCGACCAGATTGCCCACGCATCCGGTCTCAGTTGGGTGAATTCGGATCCCGCAAAGATCGCCATGGTTCAGGCCGCAATCGCTGCCGAGTCACATCCGATCCATATTCCGCGGGAGCGCCCTGCCAAGGCCGAGGTTGACGAAGGCCCCTTGGTGCTGGTCGAAACCCGGCGCGACCTCAGCACCATCGCCTTGCCGTTTGAAGACACATCCCCAGCGGCATAAATCCAGAAAAGGGCACCCAAGGGTGCCCTTTGTCTTGTAGAAGGCTTGAGGCTCGCCCGATCTGTCCGGTGCACCTATGCGCCGAGGATTGCGCCATCTGACACGCGGCCGACACGCACAAGCTCCGGGTGACTGATGACCTTATTGCGCCCGTTACCCTGGGCAAATTCCACGGCCTGATATGTCTTCTCGAGGGCCGTTGCAGGTGTATCGTGAGCCATCACCGAGGTAAAACCACAGCTCACTGTGACTTGCCCCACCTGAGGAAAGTTGAATCGCGCGACACCACTGCGAAACCGCTCAAAAGCTGCGAGAACCACTGATTCTTCAGGGCAGTGCATCAGCACCACAAAATGCTCTCCACCAAATCGATAGGCACGGTCGTACGTACGAAACGTGTTGTTCAGAATACGCGCGACCAGCAAAATAATTTCTTCGCCCAGCGCATGGCCATGTTTGTCACTGATCTGCGTAAAACAGTCAATGCGCGCGGTCCCAAGCCAATAGTTGGCGGGTACTCTATGGCGTCGCTCGGATTCCAGTGCTGCCACTGCTGGCGGGTTCCCGGATACACCCACCACACCGTCAAGCTCCTCCAGTACGGCGCTGTAGAAGGCATCGTCCAGAGATTTGCGGTTCATCAAGCCGGTGAGCGGGTCGCGGTTGCTGTATTCAAGCAGGCTGAACATGTTGCGATAGACGTGTCGAAGTTTTTCGAGTGTCCTGAGGGACTCGTCCGTCAACGGCCGTTCGGCGTGCAGCTCAATGACGCCTTCGTCACTTGACCGGGAGTCTTCGAACAGCGGAACCAGTGTGATACAGGGTCCGCCTTCCCCGGCCCAGGCAACATCAATCTGCTGACCGGTTTGCAGGCATCGAGTTCGGTCCGGAGCCTCCTCCAGAGGCGGCAATGACAGGAAATCGACCCGTAGAGGGTCAGCGACCTTTCCACCGCCTTTTGCGTCCAGGCGCGTCACCTCGAGCCATCGTTTCTGCCCCGCCTCTGAGATAACTCTGGCCACCACAATACGCTGCAGAGGCAGCACGCCGATAATCGCCTTGGA
Source organism: Comamonadaceae bacterium (assembly GCA_024642025.1). Classification (GTDB taxonomy): domain Bacteria; phylum Pseudomonadota; class Gammaproteobacteria; order Burkholderiales; family Burkholderiaceae_C; genus Egaibacter. The sequence continues at coordinate 1,500 of JAHEBY010000011.1, forward strand.
CAAGGTAAGCTCAAGCAGATCGCGATCGCGGTGGTCCGTCAGCTTGAGCAAAAAGTCTGTCATGGCGTGCATAGCCGTCATGATAGACCTCATTTTAGTGCCGGTCACGCGCTGGCCGTCATACCTTCGCAGCGCTTTTGTAGGCTTCCGCTGCTGCCATCTCATCGCCACGGCGCTGCGCCAGCTCGGCCAGATGACGCCAGGCATTGCGGCGCAAAGTGCTGTCTTTCAGTCCCGAAAGCGACTGCTTCAACAGGTGCTGCGCCTTGCCCCATAGCTGCAAATGCAGGCAGCTAACGCCAGCCAAATACTGTAGTAACGGCTCTCCGGGATGACTTAACTGGGCAGACTCAATGCGCGTCAGCCATTCGACATCGGGTGCACCAGACGTCATCGCAAAACCGCTCTCCAGAATCTGAACCACGCGTGACCGTTGGTGTATCGGGGCGCCCTGCAAGTCTGCCAGCAAGCGGTCCCAAACCGGCAACAACCACTGGCGTGAACGCTTTACATCTCCGCCCAAAAGCAAAAGCCGCTCAGCCGCTGCCGTAGCCACCTCAGGCATCGCTTGCTCTGCCGCATCAAGCTGGGCCCAGGCCTTTTCAAGTTGCGCGTCATCATGTGCAGAGGCAAGCAATTCAAGCGCCTGACTGCGCAACACGCCTTGCGCGACAGAAGCCGAAAATGCGCCGTGCTTGGCCAGTAAGCGCGCAGTCTCCAGCGCCAAAACTGTGCGCCGCGACATACGCGCCGCACGCAGACGCAGTCGCAATGCCAAGGTGCGCCGTGAAGTGCCTACGGGCAGCTCATCCAGCCTCCTGAGTGCGGCAGCCGCGTCATGATCGTGTAGTGCCCAGTGAGCCGCACGCAGTTGAGCGCCGTCATAGGCCTCCTGCCCGTCACGTTTGCCAACCGCCTCGACAGCGAACTTCAAATTCAGATCCCGCACCGGCTTGTCCTGCAGCGCATGGGCACTCTCGGCCACCAGCAAATGTGCCATTGCACGCAATCGCGGGGCATACGGCAAGGACTCATCTCCCCGGCTCAAAAACTTTTCTTGCATCAGAATGGATTCGGCGGCTTTGCGTGCTCGCAGGAAACGGCCAGCCAGCAGGTTTGACAATGATTCCACCAGCGCCACCTGCAAGGCCCGTTCTTTGTGAATCAGGCGCCAGCGCCTGGCTTCACCCGGCATGGCAAAGAGTGCCGCCAGCCCCCGCAGCGCCGCATGCAGAACAAAGAATAATCCCAACAATCCCACGATAACGAAGTTCAGCGACAGGTCAATACGGTAAGGCGGCCAGAATATCGTAATGGTGCTGTCGTTATTACCTGCGAACAGTGCCACACCCACAGCCAGGCTGAAGAGTGCCAGCAACCAGAAAGCGGCGCGCATGCCCTTTACCGCCCCGCCGCTGCCGCGCTCAATGCTGCAAGCGTATCGTCGACCCGAGGCAACTCAAGCGTCTTCATCTGCAGCTGAACCTGCTGGAGCAGTCCTGCCGCAACCTGCGTCTTTCGGGCGCCGGGATCGAAATATTTTTGTAGCACGGATACTGCACTTGCCACATCTGCGCGCGACGATTCCAGCTGCCGGGCCAGCAGGCCGAGGCGGGCGTTGACCAGCTTGAGCTTGAGATTCTCCCGCACGAAGAAAGACTGCTCAGGCGTCAGCAAAGCTGCCTCAGGCTGATCGATCGTGCTGACCCGCAAAAGGCTGCTGGCCTCCCGCCACACCACATGCAGTACTCGCTCCCACCAAGTCGTGGGCAATGGCTCAGTCACTGCCACACGCACGCCAAATTTGGCTGGCGCCGCTACGGCATTGGCAAGCGGCAGGTCGTCCACCAGGCGAACCAGTTCGTCCATCCGGATAAGCAACGCCGGCAAGTCGGAAACTGCGGTGGCCTTGATGCGGCCGATGTCGCGCTCAATCGCGCGCTGCAATGGCGCCATGCGTGGTTGCGCAGCTCGCGTGATCCGTTCATTCGCACTGACCAGCGCAGCCAGCAACGGGGCAACGCTCCCGGTCAACTGAGCCTGTTGCTGCGAGAGACGCACCGCAGATTCAATGTCCACTACAACATTTTCATCGCGCGAACGCGACAGGCTCTGGATCAACTCTTCGAGCTGAGATCGTTGCAGCGCCACTTCGGCAAGGCGCGCATCAAATAGCGTCACTCGCGCCGCCACTTCCTGAGATTTTTCCTGAGCGGTGCGCGCCAGGATCAAAGCCTGAGATGCCTGCTCAGTGGCCTGGGCACTCTGGCGGGCCAGAGCTTCCTGAATAGTTGACAACTTGTTCCACAGCATCGCGCTGCTTGCCAGCGCCAGCATCAACAGGGCACCCAACCCCCATATCACGCCGCGCGACAGACTTAAGTCGGTGCGATCGGACGGACTGAGGGCGTCTCGCACCTTATCCTCGGTGCTTACAGGGGCCGCGCCGGCCATCGGCGCCGACGGGTCCTCACGCAGTTCTTCAGAGCTCATGCAGGGATTCTATCGACGCAACCACATCGTCAAGGGCAGGACGTGACTCGCAAACCACACCAAACCCCGCCCCTCGCGCACGGTCGGCAATCCTGGCGTGCGTCGCGACGGCGCGTGCCATTGACCAATCCTGATCGGGCATGAGCGAAAGCAAATTGCCTATGGCTTGCGAACTGCTGAGCACCCACACCGATCCATCGATGGCCGCTGCCTTGGCCAGCTCACGCTGCCCGCTGCTGAGGACGGGCACCCGTCGCTGATAGGCCGCCACGGTTTCAACCAGGGCTCCGGCCCGTCTGAGTTGGTCGGAAAACCAGTCGCGACCATCACCGTCGGGATCAGACGCGCCTGCGCCATCATGGTCCTGGCCCCGCACGATCAGGAAGCGCTGGCCGGCCCGCACCGTCTCACCCACTAAGCGCCAAAGGGCTTCGGAATCATATTGTCCGGACTGTACGGACGGCGCCTCGATGCGCAAGGGCTCTACACCGGCCTGCACCAGGGCCTGCACAGTACCGGGACCAGTTGCAAATGCTCTCATTTTAATAGCTGATGGAGCAACATGGACGGGGGCTAATGTCGAATTTTCATTGAAAAAATACTCTACAGCGTTGCCACTGACAAACATCACACCCGCAAAATCACCGATTCGCTGCCATGCCTCGATCAAGCGTTCGGGATGATCCACAGGCCCCACGTCTATTAGCGGCAGTCCAACAGCGTTCAGCCCGCGCGAAGCCATTGCCTGCACCCATTTGACTGCGTCGCGCGCCGGACGGGTCACGATAACGCGCATGGGCTCAGCGGGAACCGGATTGGATGTTGGCCTGAAGCTGGCCGGCCACTTGCTCGCCCAAGGCATTCGCGTGATCGAGGTTTGTCACACTGGCACGCGCCCGGGCTCGAACCAGCGGCGCATCACGGTCAGCATCGCCCCAGGCAGCGTCGATTGTGAGCTCAGTGCCCTCAAGTGTTGCAAAGGCGGCCAATGGCATTGAGCAACTGCCGCCCATTGCCCGACTTACAGCGCGTTCTGCAGCCACTCGTAGCCAGGTGGCATCGTGGCTCAACGGCCGCAGCAAGGAAAAAAGGTCTTCACGGTCGGAACGAATTTCAATTCCCAGCGCGCCCTGCCCCGCAGCGGGCAGCATCTGCGAAGGCTCGAATACGCTTCGGATGCGTTCTGGCAGACCCAGGCGCATCAGCCCCGCCGCAGCCAGCACGATGGCGTCATATTGACCTTCATCGAGCTTTCTCAGGCGCGTGTCCAGATTGCCCCGCAAGGGCTCAATGCGCAAGTCAGGACGCAGAGCGCGCAACAACACCATCCGGCGCAAGCTTGAAGTGCCCACGATGGCGCCATTCGGCAAACTCGACAGGCTGTCATAGCGGCCGGATACAAAAGCATCACGCGGGTCTTCGCGCTGCATGACACAGGCCAATGCAAAGCCCTCGGGCAGCTCCATGGGCACGTCTTTGAGGGAGTGCACGGCCAGGTCAGCGGCGCCGTCTTCCAGCGCGGTCTCCAGCTCCTTGACAAAGAGGCCTTTGCCACCGACCTTGCTCAATGACCGGTCAAGGATCTGGTCACCGCGAGTGGTCATACCCAGCAGCTTGACTACATGCCCCCTTTGCTCCAGTTCAGCTTTGACATGCTCGGCCTGCCAAAGCGCCAGCCGACTCTCACGTGTGGCAATGGTCAAAAACGATGTGTTACTACCCAATTTACTCTGTCCTTGCTAAAACGCCTATGCTGATATGGCATGTGGAATATTTCTTGCTTGCGGATGCTAGCATGCAGCAATACTTACATTTTCCGTTACGGCGAGCGTTTTCATGACCAAAAAAATAGCGATAGATACTCCAAAAAGCGCCGCTTTGGCCGCTGCCAGAGCAAAAATAAACGAGCGACCACTGGTTGAAGACATCCGCTTTCTGGGTCGTATTCTCGGCGACGTCATTCGGGAGCAGGAAGGGGACGCCGCATTCAATCTGATCGAGAACATTCGCAAGCTGTCTGTCGCCTTCAGGCGGCATGCCGACCACGAAGCCGACAAGTCGTTGAAAAAACTGCTCAAGGGCCTGAGTGGCGATCAAACCGTCAGTGTGATTCGCGCCTTCACCTACTTCAGCCATCTGGCCAATCTGGCTGAAGACCGGCATTACATCCGTCGCCGCGCCATTCATGACCGCGCTGGCGACACGCGTGAAGGCAGCCTCGATCTGGCCATGTTGCGCCTTCGCAAGGCGGGCATTTCGTCTAAAGCGATCTCCAGCATGCTGGCCAAAAGTCACGTCTCTCCTGTGTTGACCGCACACCCGACCGAAGTCCAGCGCAAAAGCATTCTCGACGCCGAGCGCGAAATCGCGCATCTTCTCACCGAGCGTGATGAGATAAAAATGCGGGCGGGCGCGGGCGACCCCAAACGAGACATTCTCACGCCCCGCGAGCTCGGCGCCAATGAAGCGCACGTGCGCGCCCGTGTCATGCAGCTGTGGCAAACCCGACTCCTTCGTTATACCAAGCTCACTGTGGCCGATGAAATTGAAAATGCGCTGAGTTACTACGAGTCAACCTTCTTGCGGGAGATTCCCAAGCTCTATACCGACCTCGAAAACGCACTGGGACAACAGCCTGTTCACAGCTTTTTACGTATGGGCCAGTGGATCGGTGGCGATCGCGACGGCAACCCCAACGTCAGCGCTAAAACGCTGGAACAGGCGCTTAAACGCCAGTCCGAAGTAGCGCTGCGCTATTACCTCACAGAAGTGCACCGGCTTGGCGGTGAAATGTCCATCTCTGCTTTGCTTGTGGGTTGCACCGCGCCCATGCAGGCGTTGGCCGAGCGATCCCCCGATACGAACGCCCACCGTCAGGACGAGCCATATCGACGCGCCCTCACGGGTGTCTATGCCCGACTGGCCGCAACACTCAAAATCCTGACGGGCGGCGAAGCAGCGCGTCACGCCGTTGCCCCACAAAACCCCTACACGCTCGCCGAAGAGTTTTACGCTGATTTGCTGACCATCCGGGAGTCCCTGCAAGAGAACCATGGTGCAGCGCTAATCAGTCACCGGCTGCAACCCTTGATGCGAGCCGTGGATGTATTTGGTTTTCACCTGGCAACTGTTGACCTGCGCCAAAGCTCGGACAAACACGAAGAAGTTGTCAAGGAGTTGTTGAGCGTAGCGCGCATTGAGGCCAACTACAGCGCGCTGACCGAAGCCGACAAACGCAAAGTGTTGACCCAGTTACTCAACGATGCCCGTTCATTGAGTGTAAAAGGCGCCATCTATTCCGATCACACCCGTTCGGAACTGGCGATTTTCGAGGCGGCGCGAGAGATGCGTGTGCGCTATGGCAAACAGGCCATACGCCATTACATCATCAGCCACACCGAAACCGTGAGCGACCTGCTGGAAGTGCTGCTGCTGCAAAAGGAAGTGGGCCTGATGCACGGCACGCTGGACAACGGCGCTACCAACGACCTGATCGTGGTCCCACTGTTTGAAACCATTGAAGACCTGCGCAATGCGGCACCGATCATGCGGGACTTTTATGCCGTTCCGGGCGTTGCCGAACTGGTGCGTCGCGGTGGCGCAGAGCAAGATGTCATGCTGGGCTATTCCGACAGCAACAAGGATGGCGGCATCTTCACCAGCAACTGGGAGCTGTATCGCGCTGAAATAGCCCTGGTCGAGTTTTTTGACCAATTGAAGGCCAAAGCCAAAGGCGCAGCCCAGATCCAGCTGCGCATGTTCCATGGCCGGGGCGGCACGGTCGGACGGGGCGGCGGACCAAGCTACCAGGCCATATTGGCGCAGCCGCCAGGAACCGTTCGTGGACAACTTAGATTGACTGAGCAAGGTGAAGTCATTGGCTCCAAATACGCCAATCCGGAAATTGGCCGTCGCAACCTCGAGACGCTGGTTGCTGCCACACTGGAAGCCACGTTGCTGCAGCCGACTAAGCCAGCCACACAACCGTTCTTGCAAGTTGCCGCCGAGCTTTCACAGAGCAGCATGGCTGCTTACCGCGCGTTGGTTTACGAAACGCCTGGCTTCACCGAATACTTCTTCAGTGCGACGCCGCTACGCGAGATCGCCGAGCTCAATATTGGCTCTCGGCCGGCATCCCGAAAGGCATCGCAAAAAATCGAGGATCTACGCGCGATCCCATGGGGCTTCAGCTGGGGACAGTGCCGGTTGATGCTACCGGGCTGGTTTGGATTTGGATCTGCCATTCACACCTTTCTGGCCCCGTCAGGCAAGCACGTTCAAACTGAACGTCTGGAATTGCTGAGAAAAATGCATCGTGAATGGCCATTCTTCTCCACATTGCTGTCAAATATGGACATGGTGATGGCCAAAAGCGACCTCGCGCTGGCGTCGCGTTATTCCGAGTTGGTCGCCGATGCCCGGCTCCGCAAGAAGGTGTTCGCGGCCATTGAAACCGAATGGCACCGCACGGCCCAGGCGCTCGCGCAAATTACCGGCGATAAGCACAGGCTCAGCAACAATGCGGCACTCCAGCGCTCCATACGCCACCGCTTTCCATACATCGATCCGCTACACCACCTCCAGGTGGAACTGGTGCGTCGCTATCGCGAGGGCAAGGCCGACGAACGTGTGCAACGTGGCATCCACATCTCCATCAACGGCGTGGCAGCGGGCTTGCGAAATACTGGCTGAGGCGCACTAAACGTTGTAGGTGGAGGATGAAGTGTTGCCGCCCCTGCCGGTCCAGTTGGTATGAAAGAATTCGCCCCGAGGCCTGTCCACCCGTTCATAGGTATGTGCGCCAAAATAGTCTCGCTGCGCCTGGAGCAGGTTCGCAGGCAGTCTTGCGGTGCGGTAGCCATCAAAGTAGCTCAGTGCCGAACTCATGGCCGGAGCGGGGACCCCGTTCAGTACGGAGGCAGAAACCACCCTGCGCCAACCGTCTTGCGCTGATTCCACAACCGACTTGAAGTGGCTATCGAGAAGCAGATTCTGCAACGCGGGGTTCTGGTCAAAGGCTTCCTTGATTTTCCCGAGGAAGGATGAGCGAATGATGCATCCGCCCCGCCACATCAGCGCAATACCGCCATAGTTCAGATTCCAGCCGTATTCTTTTGCCGCTTCTCGCATCAACATGTAACCCTGAGCGTACGAAACAATCTTTGAGGCAAACAGCGCGTCCCGGATGTCATCCACGAAAGCCTTTTTTTCACCCGAGAACTTGATATCCGGACCCCGTATCACTTTCGACGCTTCGACCCGCTCATCCTTTTGCGCCGACAGGCAACGGGCGAATACTGCTTCAGATATCAAGGTAAGCGGAACGCCCAGATCCAGTGCCATCACCCCCGTCCACTTGCCAGTGCCCTTTTGGCCCGCGGTGTCCAGAATCTTCTCGACCAGCGGCTCGTTGTTTTCCTGAAAGGCCAGGATGTCCCGCGTGATCTCAATCAGATAGCTGTTGAGCACACCTTCGTTCCACTCGGCGAAGACTGCATGCATCTCCGAAGGGCTCATGCCCAGCAGATTCTTCATGATCTGATAGGCCTCACAAATGAGCTGCATATCGCCGTATTCGATACCGTTGTGAACCATCTTCACAAAGTGGCCTGCGCCGCCTTCGCCCACCCAGTCGCAACACGGACTGCCATCGTCCACCTTCGCCGCTATCGCCTGAAAAATGTCCTTGACGAGCGGCCATGCGGCGGCTGATCCGCCCGGCATGATGGACGGCCCCTTAAGGGCGCCCTCCTCGCCGCCTGATACCCCCGTTCCAATGAAGTAAAAGCCCTTGCTCTCCAGATAGGATGTGCGCCGGTTGGTATCAGGGAAATGGGTGTTCCCACCGTCAATAATGATGTCACCGGGGTCAAGAAAACCGATCAATTGCTCAATGAAATCGTCTACCGCCTTGCCAGCCTTGACCATCAGCATGATCTTTCGCGGCCTGGCCAACGACGCAACAAATTCTTCAACGGAATGGGCGCCACGTATTGTCTGACCTTGGGCCCGGCCAGCCAGAAAACTGTCAACCTTTTCAATGGAACGGTTGTAGGCTGTGACCGTGTAGCCTTTGCTGGCCATATTGAGGATCAGGTTCTCACCCATGACGGCAAGGCCCACCAAGCCGATGTCGGAAAGTTTCTTCATATTGTTGAGGTTCTTGAGGTTCGTGAATCGACTGTATTTCTTGCTCGCGTCTTTAGCCCAAGAGGGGGCGACAGGATTGCTCTATCAGACTCCAGCCATCACTTCGCGCACCGCTGCAAGCTGCCTGCGCGATACGGACAGCGTTTCGTCTATGCCTGTCAGGCGAACAGCCCACCCTTCGCCCTCCTCGGGATCGTAATTTTTCTCGAGCGCGCGCACAGCCCGCCGCGCAACCAGCGCATTGCGATGGATGCGCATGAACTCGTCACCATACTTGTCTTCAAGCTCACTCAGGGAGCCGTCCAGGATGTAGCTTTTGATTGCGGTGCGAACCGTGAGGTACTTCAATTCGGCTTTGAAATACAACACCTCACGAAGCGGCACGCGCTCGGTTCGCCCCCGCTCCTGAATAATCAGCACTTCTCCCGGTGTTTCGGCAACCTGTCCCCGCTTTGACTCAAGTAGTCGCTCTACTTTTTGGAGCGCCATCTGTAACCTCTCAAGTCGCACCGGCTTGGTCAGATAGTCCACCGCCTCCAGTTCAAACGCGTCCACCGCGTGCTCCGCGTAGGCCGTAACAAATATCACAGCGGGTGGCTCTGCTCCCGCCTGCAGTGTCTTTGCCAGCGTCAACCCGTCTGCACCAGGCATATGTATATCCAGTAGCGCCACATCAAACGACTGGCGGCGCAATGCCTCCACGGCTTCAACCGCGTTGGAGGCCTCAGCAGCAACGCGCACGTCTGGATCGCGGCAATCAGCCAACAAGGTGCGAAGGCGCGAGCGCGCCAAAATCTCATCGTCCACGATCAAAACTGAAAGCGTCATATCGGCACCTCAATTCGAGCCTGAAACACACCGTCTTTCAGGGCACTTTGAAATTGTCCTTGCACGTCGTGCAGCAGGCTTAACCTGTCCCGCACATTGTTAAGCGCGACTCCATTGCCGCGGGTATTGGCATGGCGAAGATCGGGCGACACCGTGTTGGTCACCTTGATCACAACGGTCGAGCTGCGCCGCTGGGTCGTAATCTTCACCAGCGCTCCTGTCGGACAAGGTTCCACACCGTGCTTGACGGCGTTTTCCACCAGCGGCTGCAACAGCAGGGGCGGCAAGCGCGCCTTTTCGGCCTTTGGGTCCAGCGACCATTCCACCTGAAGCCGATCCCCGAAACGAACCTGTTCGATAGCAAGGTAACGTTGTGCCAGATTGACTTCGTCTGCCAGCGTGACGGAGTCACTTTGCTCCATCAGCGCATGGCGAAAGAGGTCACTCAAGTCTTCCAGCATCGCTTCGGCTTTGGCCGGCTCTTGTCGCACCAGTGCAATGACGCTGTTGAGTGTATTGAACAGAAAATGCGGGCGAATACGACTCTGCAGCTCGGTCAAACGCGCCGTGGTCGCGGCGGGCACGGTGCCTTTGGCCCGCAGCACCAGCGCAGTAACCAGCGCCGCAGACAGCAACGCGCCAGCAAAGGCACTGGCCACCCAGGGGGCTTCACCCAGGAAGTTCATCATGGCCAGCAAGCCACATCCGTAAAGACCGGCAATGGCGCCCAGGGTGACACCCACAAAATACTGGGTGGATCTTGGAACCCGCGCCAGCAGGCGTTTGAGGCTGCATGCGCCAATGAGCCACACCAGTGTGGCGGGCAGCGCGCCACCCGTGACCATGGACAGCCGCGTCAACCAATCCAGGACGGAGCCGGCGACAAACATGCTCCCTACGGCCACCACGACCTCCACAAACAGCACAGCCCGCAGGACAACCCCCACGTGACAAGCGTCAAAAACCAATACCGGCGCCTTCACAGCAGCGGCCCCTGCCGGGTTCAACTCCGCAAAGGCTGACAGAATCTTTGAATCCTTCATGGCCGCCATCGTAGATCAAACCGAGCCGTCCACCGCCATCAAACCGAATTTGAACGAAGATTTTGCCGCTCTGTCGGCGACGAGGCCCGTATTCATTGAATAATTGGCAGGTTCCCCGCCAATTTCGCCGCATCATGCAGGCGCCGCAAATCATGTCAAAAAATCAACTCGATCAAAAATCCCAGGCCTGGTCGGCCCTGTTTTCTGAACCCATGAGCGACCTGGTGAAGCGCTACACCGCAAGCGTCTTCTTTGACAAGCGCCTGGCAGACGCCGACATTGCTGGCTCGCTGGCGCACGCAGACATGCTGGCGGCTCAGCACATCATCAGCCAGCAAGACCATGAAGCCATTCAAAAGGGGCTGGCCACCGTCAAAGCCGAGATTGATGCCGGCAAGTTCGACTGGAAACTGGATCTGGAAGACGTGCACCTCAACATAGAGGCGCGCCTCACCCAACTGGTGGGCGATGCTGGCAAGCGCCTGCACACCGGGCGAAGCCGAAATGATCAGGTCGCAACCGACATTCGCCTGTGGCTGCGCAGTGAAATCGATCTCATAGTCCCTCTGCTGGCTGACTTGCAGCGCGCCCTGGTAGCCGTCGCAGAAAAAAATGCCGATGTCATCCTGCCAGGATTCACGCACTTGCAGGTCGCCCAGCCGGTGAGCTTTGGCCACCACATGCTGGCCTATGTGGAAATGTTTGCGCGCGATGCAGAGCGGATGGCCGACGTGCGCAAACGGACCAACCGCCTGCCGCTCGGTGCCGCGGCGCTTGCCGGAACCAGCTACCCGCTGGACCGCGAACGTGTGGCCCGCACGCTGGGCATGGTGGACGAGGCCGGCAACGCCCAGGTGTGCCAGAACAGCCTGGACGCCGTGAGCGACCGCGACTTCGCCATCGAGTTCACTGCGGCCGCCTCGCTGTGCATGGTTCACATCAGCCGCCTGAGTGAAGAGCTGATTTTGTGGATGAGCCAGAGCTTTGGCTTCATCCGCATCGCCGACCGGTTCACCACCGGCAGCTCGATCATGCCGCAGAAGAAAAACCCGGACGTGCCCGAGCTGGCTCGCGGCAAGACCGGCCGTGTAGTCGGACACCTGATGGGGTTGATCACCCTGATGAAGGGCCAGCCACTGGCCTACAACAAAGACAACCAGGAAGACAAGGAACCGCTTTTTGACACGGTAGACACGTTAAAAGACACACTGCGCATCTTTTCCGAAATGGTGGGCGGCCAGCTCGGCTCGGCTACGGGGCAGAAGGAAGGCGGCATCACCGTTAACGTGCCCGCCATGGAAGCCGCCACGCTGAAGGGCTACGCCACGGCAACCGATCTTGCAGACTATCTTGTCAAAAAAGGCCTGCCGTTTCGCGACGCGCATGAGACTGTGGCCCACGCCGTCAAGGCAGCGCAATCGCACAACGTGGACCTGTCCGAACTGCCGTTAAAGGTTTTGCAGGGCTTTAACGCCAGCATCGAGAAAGATGTGTTTGATTGCTTGAGTCTGCGCGGGAGCCTCAACGCGCGCAACATTCTGGGCGGCACGGCGCCCGATCAGGTGCGCGCCCAGATTGCCCGGCACAAGGCGCGACTGGGTTAACGCTTCTTGCCTCCAAAAAAAGAGGGTCTAGAAGGTTTACTTGATAGAAAATTGGCCTCTAGCCCCTGTCGAATATAAATAATTAGCTATATATTTCATAGCATTTCACGCTTGCGCCAAACGCTCGCAAGCCAGGTCTGCTCATGCTGCGGCACCCCTTGCGGACGGTAATAGTGCTCCAGTTCCACAAAACCTGCGCCACACAGAAACCCGCGCCAGGTCTCGATGTCGTGGTAGACGCCATAGCGGGCGCCATGCCAGCCCTCTTCATTGTTGCCGCGCGGGTTGGACGCGAAAAGTACGCCCTCCGGCTTGAGCGCATCCGCCAACTCTCTTAGCACGCGCGACAAGGCGAGGCCAGGCACGTGGAACAATGAGGCATTGGCAAAGACACCGTCAAAGCTGCCGGCCGGAAGCGTGAGCGAAAGAAAATTCTGCTCCCAGACCTCGCAGCCGCTGTTTTCGCGGGCAAGGGCCGCAAGCGGCCCCGAGCCTTCCAGCCCAATGGGCGTATGCCCCAATGCGCGAAAGGCTGCCAGATCGCGCCCCGGCCCACAACCAAAATCAAGAATGGAGAACGGCGGGGTTCCGCTGACGTGCCGCAGCAAGGCCTCGATGTTCTGCCGCACATCATGGTCGCGGGTGCGCTCCCAGTACTCCACCGCGCGCTGGCTGTAGTGCTCAAGCGTCTTTTCAGTGATGTCCGTCAACGAATCGGAAGCAACTTGCATATCGCGGCGTGTCAATAAATTTGGGTCTGCCGCCGCTTCGGTCACTGGCGCCGCCCCAGCGCCAAAATTGACAGGCCTGCAGCGATAAAGGTCACGCCAGCACCCACATTGGTCGCTGCCACGGCCTTGGGCCGTTGCGAAAGCCAACCCGACAATCGGGCTGCAAAAACACCAAGCAACGAGAAAACCACCGTTGTAATGACGGCAAATATGGCCCCATAAGCCACCATCTGCATCGTTACGGACCCGCGGGATATGGAAACAAATTGCGGAATAAACGCAACCACGAACAACCCCGGTTTCGGATTCAACACATTCGACAGAAACCCCACCGTGAACACACGCCACAAGGGTTGTGCGGCCGCAGGTTCAAAGGAAATCAGGTTTCGGGCACTTATGGCTTTGAAACCGAGCCACAGCAAATACGCTGCGCCTACAGCCTTGACAACCCAGAAGGCCACAGGCGATGTCTGCAGCACCAGCGCCAGGCCCAACGTGGCGGCGAGCGTGTGAAGCATGATGCCAAGCCCGGCACCAACGGACGACAGCATCGCAGCAGGACGTCCCTGGCTGAGACCCCGGCTGATGGCAAGAATATTGTCAGGGCCGGGTGCCAGCACGACGAGGACTACCGCGGCAAGGTAGGCAATCAGGATTTCTGGTGGAAACATGGTGGCAACGTGAATAACTATGCAACCACCATATTAATCCCAAGCGACCGTGCATTTCATGGGGCACTCAGGAACAGAACAAGCGCTGGACCCGTTAAGTTCCGCCTAAGCTGAACAGGGCAAGGTCGAGTTGCCTGAAAACGTAAACTGGGGCCCTATGCGATTGCTGCTCATTGAAGACGACCAGATGATTGGCGAGACCGTTCTGGACGTGCTTCGCTCTGAAAACTTTGCTGCTGACTGGGTAAGGGACGGCACGGTAGCCGACGAGGTGATGCAACGTGAGCAGTACGACTTGATTTTGCTCGACCTGGGCTTGCCTGGGCGCAACGGCCTTGAGGTGCTGCGATCACTCCGCGCGCGCAAGGACAAGACGCCGGTGCTCATTGCAACCGCCCGCGATGCCACGCCAGACCGCATTGCCGGCCTGGACGCCGGCGCCGACGACTATGTTGTGAAGCCCTACGACCTGGACGAGTTGCTGGCACGGATACGGGCCTTGCTGCGGCGCAGCGCCGGTAGCGCCCAGTCAAGCATCGAAATCGGTGACCTGCGCGTCGACACGTTGACGCGGGAAGTCACGCAGTCTGGCAAATCAGTTCCCCTGTCCGCCCGCGAATGGGCCGTTCTGGAAGCGCTGGTTGCCCGGCCCGGTGCCGTGCTGTCGAGGGCCCAGCTGGAGGAAAAGCTCTACAGCTGGAAAGACGACATCAGCAGCAATGCGGTCGAAGTCTACATTCACGGCCTGCGTAAAAAGCTGGGCAGCGAACTCATACAAACCGTGCGCGGCCTGGGCTATGTCATTTACAAATAGCCGACTGGCAATGCCCACGCATTCGCTGCGGCGCCGCCTGCTGGGGTCCGTCATGGTGGTCATCCTGCTTGCCGCCCTGTTTCAGGCCTACTCGGCCTATCGCGGCGCGTTGCAGCAGGCTGATGAAATGTTTGACTATCACCTGCAGCAAATGGCCTATTCACTCAAGGCCGGCCCTTCTTGGACGGCACCGCAATGGCAGGCGGACGGCACTGAAGAGGCCGATTACCTTATCCAGATATGGGGAGCCAATGGCGTCCAGCTGTTTCAATCAGCAAGGGGTGTGGCGCCACCACGTGCAGTACTGGGTTTCTCCGATGCCACTTTGTCCGGTTCGCGCTACCGGATTTATTCACTTCAAACGCCTTTTCAGACGATTCAGGTCGCGCAGGATATGACCGCTCGGGAAACCCGCGCCCGAGCCCTGGCGGTTCGGGCCATGCTGCCCATGGCCCTTGTTGCACCGCTTCTGATGCTCACGCTGTGGTGGGTCATCCGCCGCTCGCTCGCGCCAGTCGAGCGCATACGCCAGCAGGTGGCCCGTCGCGAGCTGGACGATCTTTCGCTGCTGCCCGATGACGGATTGCCTGCCGAGGTCCAGCCGCTCGTTCGTGAGCTCAACCTTCTTTTTGACCGGCTGAAGACCTCCGCGGACGCACAGCGGTCCTTCGTTGCGAATGCCGCACATGAACTCCGCTCGCCGCTGACGGCGCTCAAAGTCCAGGGGCAGGCCCTGGCCAGGGCCGCTCCCGGCGGGGAGCCCAGCCATGAAGTGGTGCGTCTCAACCTGGGTATTGATCGCGCCATTCGCATGATGAATCAATTGCTGGTTCTGGCACGCCATGAGGGCGCCCCGGCAGGCCAACAGGCCATGGCAAGTGTCAATCTTTCTGCGCTCGCCACCATGGCCGCAAGCGATGCATCTCAGCAGGCCTTGCAGCGAAGCATTGAGCTGGTGCAGCATATCGACCAGCCCGTGTGGGTTGAGGGCGACGAAGACGCCTTGCAGATTTTGTTGCGCAATCTGCTGGACAACGCCGTCAAGTATTCACCGCGTGGAGGCACGGTCCGGGTTTCTATAGAACAGGATGGCAGGCGCACCCTGCTTGCGGTCGAAGACTCTGGCCCCGGCATCCCCGCGGAGGACCATGGCAAGGTGGTAGCCCGGTTTTATCGTGGTGCCGATGCATCGGTCAGCGCGGATGGCAGCGGGTTGGGCCTGGCC
>JAHEBY010000261.1 GCA_024642025.1 Comamonadaceae bacterium
ACGGCTTCCGGCAACGCGTAAACCGAGTCTGACCGGCAATCCGGAACGTCTGAAAGCAGTGTTGCAAGGTGAAGTATCGCGCCGAGCGGGCTGAAAGGCTTTGATTCGAGGGGCCTCGAACTGGTTTCCATTGCGCGAGCCATCTCCTCCGGGAGCAACCAATGCCTGGCAAGTAAAGCGGTCATTTCACCCTCTGTGAATCCCAGGAGCTGCGTTTCACGTAGCCATCTGTCACCCGGCATTTTGGGAAGGCGTTCAATCTGTGCAATAAAACCTGGGTTTATCTGACCCATCATCAGTTCCCCCAGTCGCAGCATCAAGCCACTGATCCACGCCTGTTGGGCATCCATCTCAAGCCTCTCGGCCAGCCATTGGCTGTAAGCAGCGCATCTCACGCAGTTTGCCCAAAAGTCCACGCGATCAAGCCCGGGAACTTGTGGGAATCCGCCAGACACGCCAATCGCCAACGCCATGGCGCGTACACGGGACAGGCCAGCCAGTGCGATAGCGTCGTCAAGTGACGCGATTTTCCGGCTCAATCCAAAGCCCGCGCTATTGGCCAGTCGCAACAACTGCCCCGCGAGCACAGGGTCTCTGGAAATGATGTCGCGCACACGCGCTACAGGCGCATCGTCATCCTGCAATGTCGCGAAAAGTGCTGCCGTCACTTCCGATACGACGGGGAGTTTGACCGATTGAAAAAATTCAGCCAACCGACTCATGTCACGCCATTTGGCGAAGTTCACGTAGCGCTACGGAAACGGGCGCAAGATCAGCGGGCTGGCCACTGACTGCTCCGAACATGCGCGCCAACCGCTCAATGGCAGAAGCATGTTCTTCTTTCCACTGCGAAATTTCGACCTGCCTGGATAGCAACCCCTGTGTAATCTGACGTGCAATTGAATACACGTCGTCGCGAGCACTGGCGCGCGCCTGCGTTTGCCACAAAGTATCAGTGGGCAACCGGACAATCTGGGCACGCCAACCCGTAAGACTCAATTCCGCATCAATTCCGTAATACGCCCGCGCGGTCTGCTCTAGCGTGGTGTTCACGCTTTTTGTGGCGTCGACCAGATCAACCAGGTCAAGGACCGGAAAGATGTATTCCAGGGCTGTCAGGTTCTGGGCCAACGTGGCTTCGACGCCGGAACTTTCCAGCTTTTGTGCTGCGTCAGTCCAACGGTCGTTCGCTTCGGGAAGCAACCATTCACCCAGATGCCCGCGCAATTGCCGGGCGGCAGGCTGATAGCGCTGAATCAGCGTCGGAAGGTCGGTGTTTTGAGAGCGAAGGCGCAATATCCAGCGCGATGCTCTTTGCGCAATGGTGGTGAGCTGGGTCAATAGCTCGAGCTGTAGCTTGGCTTCAACTTTGTGATCCAGCTCATCGATCTGTTCCCACATCTTCTCCAGATCAAAAATCTCGGCTGCCAACGTGAGTGCCCGTATGACGTCGGCGGCGGTAGCGCCCGCCTCCGAGGCGACGAAATTCACAAAAGTGGCGCCGGTGCGGTTCAACACACGATTGGTCACAAACGTGGCAATGATTTCGCGCTTTAGGGGATGGGCTTTTATGGCTCCAGCAAATTGCTGAGTCAGAACCTTTGGAAAATATGCCTCCAGCGCCCGGTTAAAGAATGGATCGTCGGGGACATTGCTGGCTACAAGTTCGTCAAAGACGGACATCTTTGCGTAAGCCAGTACCACCGCACCTTCTGGTGCAGTAAGGCCGATCTTTTTCGAGCGGCGTTGAGCAATTTCCTCATCAGATGGCAGAAACTCTATGCTGCGGTTCAAGCGTCCGATGCCCTCCAGCCATTGCATCAGTCGCTGCTGGCCGTCCAAAACATAAAGTGGGCGGTGGGTCGCGATATCCAGCGCCTGAGTCTGGTAGTAGTTGTCCTCCAGCACCAGCTGGGCGACCTCATCGGTCATGGATGCCAGCACACTGTTGCGCTGTTTGAGCGTCAGGTCACCCGACTCGACCACACTGCCAAGCAGGATCTTGATGTTGACCTCATGGTCAGAGCAGTCCACGCCAGCTGAGTTGTCGATGGCGTCGGTGTAGACGCGTCCCCCCTTCTGGGCGAATTCAATGCGCCCGTTTTGCGTGGCGCCCAGATTGCCGCCTTCGGCCAAAACCTTGCAGCGCAGGTCGGCGCCGTTTGCTCGAAAAGCGTCACTGGATTTATCGCCAACTTCGGCGTGGGTCTCGAACGATGCTTTCACGTAGGTGCCTATGCCTCCGTTGTACAGAAGGTCAACAGGCGCCATCAATATGGCCTTGAGCAATTCAACCGGCGTAAGCGCACTGGCGTCAACGCCAATTACAGCCCTGGCTTGAGAGCTGAGCTTGATCGACTTCACGTTCCGTGGAAAAACGCCTCCGCCCTCGGAAATCAGGCTTTTGTCGTAGTCGTCCCAGCTGGAGCGGGCCAGCGCGAACAGACGTTTGCGCTCGGCAAATGACTTTGCCGTGTCGGGAGTCGGGTCGATAAAGATATGGCGGTGATCAAAAGCCACCACGAGCTTGATGTGCTCCGATAACAGCATGCCGTTGCCAAACACGTCGCCCGACATGTCACCGATACCGGCCACCGTGAAGGGCATGGTTTGGGTGTTGACGCCCAATGACCTGAAGTGACGCTTGACCGATTCCCAGGCGCCGCGCGCCGTAATACCCATCTTCTTGTGGTCGTAGCCTACCGAGCCGCCAGAAGCAAACGCATCACCCAGCCAGAAGCCATAGTCTTCAGAAACACTGTTGGCAATGTCCGAGAAAGTAGCCGTTCCCTTGTCTGCGGCAACGACCAGATAAGGATCGTCTTCATCGTGCCGCACCAGATTGGCGGGTGGCACCACGACGCCTTTGATCACGTTGTCGGTCAAATCCAGCAGGCCGGACAAGAACAGTTTGTAGCAGGCAATGCCTTCAGCCATCATGGCTTCGCGATCTGTCGTTTGGGGAGGGTGTTTGACGACAAATCCGCCCTTTGACCCCACTGGCACGATAACCGTATTCTTGACCTGCTGGGCCTTGACCAGACCCAGGATTTCGGTACGGAAGTCTTCGCGCCGGTCAGACCATCGCAGGCCCCCGCGCGCGACCTTGCCTCCGCGCAGGTGTACGCCTTCAACACGCGGCGAATACACCCAAATTTCAAAAAGTGGCTTGGGCTCTGGCACGCCGGGTACGGCGCGGGGATTGAGCTTGAAGCTCAAATAGGGCTTGGGTACACCAGCGGCCGTGGATTGCCATAGGTTGGTGCGAAGGGTTCCTCTCATCGTGGCAAAAAACTGCCTCAAGATTCTGTCTTCGTCCAGACTGGCTACTTTACCGAGTTCGTCGTCAATATATTGCGCAAGCTGTTGCTCCCGTTCTTCGCGACCTGCCGGCCCTGAAGGGTCGAACCGCACAGTAAAGTACTCGGCCAATGCCTGGGTGATGATGGGATTGGCGTTCAGCGCGTTTTCTATGTACGCTTGACTGAAAGAAAAACCCAGTTGTTTGAAGTAACGGGTATAGGCGCGGAGCACCACGATCGCACCGGAGTCGAGCGTCGTAGTCAAAACCAGTTTATTCAGATCATCACTTTCCACTTCTGCGCGCCAGGCTTGGGTGAAAAGTGCTTCGAAGCGGATTTTGATCCGCGAGAGCTCAGTGTCGGGCGGCAGCATCAAGCCAAGATCGTGTATCCATAGTGCGTCATCGCCATGACCGATCCGGTAAGGGTGCTCGTCCATTACGCGCGCGCCCATGCGCTCAAGCACCGGAAGCGAGTCTGACAGCGCGACCTTGGTGGTGTTGTACATCTTGAAGCGTAGCAGCCCGGCGCCAGCATCCAGTGGTCGGTATAGCCGCACGGCCAACGGCTGCGCCGCTGACAGGGTGGCCAGAATGTCGGCATCCTCGGCCGCAACGGGTGCGGAAAAGTCTTCCCGATAGGCCACCGGGAAGGCATGGCCAAAACGTCGTGCAAGTGTCAGGCCGTGGCCTTCGCCATGCGCGCGAAGCAGCTCCGTGGTGCAGTCATCCTCCCAACGCTGCGTCAAACTTGCAATTCGGGCTTCCAGTGCCTGCAGATTCACGTCATGCGGCGCGTTTGTTTTAGCCAGCACCAGATAGTGAATACGCGCCAGCGGGCTGTCGGTCAGCATCGGCGTGAATTCAAGTGACTGGCCGTCAAGAACAGCCATCAGTTCCGCGCCGATCTTCATGCGCATCTCGGTGTTGTAGCGGTCTCTCGGCACAAATACCTGGGCAGATGTATATCGGCCAAAAGGATCACGACGCAAAAACACGCGCGTTCGCTGGCGTTCCTGCAGCCGCAGGATGCCAATGGCATGGTCAGTGAGGGTGGCCGCGTCGATTTGAAACAGTTCGTCACGCGGATATACGTCAAGGATGGATTCCAGTGACTTGGCCGCGTGGCTGTCCGGAACCACACCAGCCGCGGCGATCACCGCAGCC
>JAHEBY010000262.1 GCA_024642025.1 Comamonadaceae bacterium
CTGGCCAAAGACGCCTAGGTAGACAACAGCCAACCCAAATGCCGCTAGAGCCAATGAACCTAGCCAATGACTGGCTAAGGATGTGCCATTCGGATTTGAAGTAACCATAAAGTACGCACCGACAATGCAAAATCCGCCGACAGAAAAGCCCAAAAGCCGCCGCAGCCAAACCCAAAGCGTTGCAAAAACTTTCTCAGCAAACGAAGGAGGTTTTGTGCGGTCTCGTGTCCCAAAGTACCACGGGATCGCGCCTAGAGCTGCTGACGCAAGCAGCACTTGAAATGTGCCGCTGTTCGCGCCACCCTTCAAAAGCGCGACCACTCCGAGGATGGCAAGAAAAACGAAGTAAGTGAGAGTATTCATGTATCTACAGATTTAATTCGAATCTGACCCCAATTTTGCCCGCCCCTTCTCTCACGTCCTTGCCTTCTCTGATTCAATGTTTGGCTTCGCCTGCTCCTCAGCAGTCACAGGTTTAACTGCTGTGGTCGTCGGTGAAGCCCGGTCAGGTTCTAGCAGGCCGGACCCAACTTCCTTCGGATGCCATGGGCATTGCACGACTGTGGGGAGTGGAACCCTAGGAGTTCCCACACTAGCAGCGCTTGCGGAGGCCAGTCGTACGAGCGTTCCCCCTATGTAGAAGTCGGCCAACAGGAGAGCAAGAAGCATAGACAGCGGGGACGTCGCTGAACCATAGTTCTGAAAGGGGTGCGCGATTGCCGCCCATGCGAGGAGGATGATCGCAGCGAAGTTGACGGCAAGCCACCATATTCGCCGATTCTTGCCAGTTCCTTTTAAACCTGAAATGAGTAACCAAGCGACTCCGACACTGAACATCATTGCAAAAAGGATTGCGGAGCGACGACCTTGTGAAGAAGCGGCGCACGCGATGCTGGCCGCCAAGAGAAGATAAATCAAGAGACTCAGGAAGAGGTCAACCGCGAGCCTAGCCTTTGCCTCTTGGAAGTGAACATAGTCATCAATTGCAAGCTTCAGGCTAAAGACTGCGGTACAGACAAGCAGAAGTCTCACATCTCCAGAGCTCTGGGCAATTCCGCTTCCCCAGATTGACACCGTTACAAATAGGATTGCAAGGTAGACGACCGTGTAGACGGCCAAAGGATGATTCATTCTTCGAGTCCCTCACAGTAGCGAGATTGGACGCCTAAAGTGCTTTCGCAATCATTTCCGGAATATAACCAGCAAAAGAGGCGTTCGCCGTCTTTGCGTCCAAATAACTTCTTTTTGCCACGTTCGTAAATTCCGGAAATTTATACTGGTTGCATCCACAGTTCAAATGGTGAACCCGTAACGCCCGCTCCGGGCTGTCCCGACGATTTCGAGGCGCGTAGCGACGTATGAGCAGGGCAGCCCAGAGCGGGCCGCACGGTTTGGCTACTCCGCCACCACCACCGGCACGCGCAGCGCCAGCGCGCACATCAGCTCATAACCCACGGTGCCTGCGGCGCGCGCGGGCTCGTCAATGGAGAGCACGGTGCCGTTGGCGGCGCGGCCCCATAGCGTGACTTCGCTACCCATGCCGGCCTGTGGCACGGGCGTGAGGTCTACAGTGATCATGTCCATGCTGACTCGCCCCACGGTGCGGGCGCGCACGCCGTCTATCAGCACCGGCGTGCCGGTGGGGCACAGGCGCGGGTAGCCGTCGGCATAGCCGCAGGCTACCACACCGATGCGCATAGGCCCATCGGCCACAAATGATGAGCCATATCCAACACTAGCCCCCACGCTTATTGCCTGAACAGCTATTATTTTTGCAGCAAGCGTCATGGCGGGCTGCAGGGCCCAACTGTCGATGCTGCCCTCGGGAAAGTCTGGCGCGCTGCCATAGACGGCGATGCCGGGGCGCACCCAGTCTGAGGCTTTGGCCGGGCTGGCCTGACCATGGCCCGGCGCGCCTGCATCAGCCATATGGCGCAGCGTGGCGGCGCTGTTGCACACCGTGCGCTCGCCGGGCAAATCCTCTGCGGCGGCTTCAAACACGCGCATTTGCTCGCCCACGCCTTTTGGGCCATCGGCGTCGCTGAAATGCGTCATCAGCGAAATTTCGTCAACCTGGGGCAGCGCGTTCAGCCGTGTCCAGGCGGCGCGGTATTGGTCGGGCTGGAAGCCCAGGCGGTTCATGCCAGAATTCATTTTGAGGAACACGCGGTGCGGCGCGTTGGTTTTGTGCGTGGCCAGCATGTCGATCTGCTCGGTGCAGTGCACGGTGTGCCACAGGTCAAGCCGCGAGCAGAGCTCAAGGTCGCGCTGCTCAAACACGCCTTCGAGCAGCAGAATCGGGCCGCGCCAGCCCAGGGCGCGCACGCGCTCGGCCTCGTTCAAATCCAGGAGGGCAAAGCCGTCGGCGCCGCGCAGGCCTTCAAACGCCCGCTCGATGCCATGGCCATAGGCATTGGCCTTGACGATGGCCCACACCCGCGCGTCTGGCGCGGCGCTACGGGCGCGAGCCAGGTTGTGCCGCAGGGCGCCTGAATGGATGGTGGCTTGAATCGGACGAGGCATGTTGGGCTTGTCAAGGCGGAAAACACACCATTTTGGCACCTCTGGCCGTGATATAACCTCGGCGTTGGAGCACTCATCAAATACCCCCTTCGTTGACCCCGTCAGCGAACTCACCACGACTGAATGAAGCGCGGCTTTTACACGATCATGGCGGCGCAGTTTCTCAGCTCGCTTGCCGATAACGCCCTGTTCGTTGGAGCCGTGCAGTTGTTGCGGGCCCATGGTGCCCCGCAGTGGCAGCAGGCCGCGCTGGTGCCGATGTTTGCGCTGTTTTACGTGGTGCTTGCGCCGTTTGTTGGCGCGTTTGCCGACTCGATGCCCAAGTGGCGCGTCATGCTCTACAGCAACTTCATCAAAATTGTGGGTTGCCTGTTCATGCTGTTCGGCACCCACCCGCTGATGGCCTACGCCGTCGTGGGGCTGGGCGCAGCCGCTTACTCGCCAGCCAAATACGGCATCCTCACCGAGCTGCTGCCGGCCTCGCAACTGGTTAAGGCCAATGGCTGGATTGAGGGGCTCACCATCGGTTCGATCATTCTGGGTGTGCTCTTGGGTGGCCAGCTCGTGGGGCATGCGGTGTCAAGCTGGCTGCTGTCTTTTGACTTTCCGCTGATCGACACGGGCATCGACACGCCGAGCGACGCGGCCATCAGCGTGCTGATCGTGGTGTATCTGCTGGCGGCCTGGTTCAATACGCATATTCCCGATACTGGTGTGGAGATGCGGGCGCTGCCCAAACGCATCATGTCTTTGCTGCCCGATTTCTGGATCTGCAATGCGCGGCTGTGGCGCGACAAGCTGGGGCAGATCTCGCTGGCGGCCACCACACTCATCTGGGGTGTGGCGGGCAACCTGCGGTTTATCGTGCTGGCCTGGGCCGCGGCGGCGCTGGGCTACAGCGTGACGCAGGCGTCGGCCCTGCAAGGTGTCGTGGCCATCGGCATGGCGCTGGGTGCCGTGACCGCATCGGTTCGCATGCGGCTTGAAGACGGGCCGCGCGTGATGGTGCTGGGCATTGGCATGGGGGTTCTCATCATCATGCTGATCTTTATTAAAAGCGTGTGGATTGCCGCGCCCTTTCTGATTCTGCTCGGCGCGCTCGGTGGCTTTCTGGTGGTGCCGATGAACGCGCTGCTGCAGCACCGCGGGCACAACCTGATGGGCGCCGGGCGGTCCATCGCCGTGCAAAATTTCAACGAGCAGGCCTGCATTCTCGCGCTGGGCGCTGCCTATAGCCTTTCCACGGGGTTGGGTCTGCCAACATTTGGCGCCATCACCGCGTTTGGCTTGGTGATTGCGGGCGTCATGTGGCTCATCAAGCGCTGGCACGCCCACAACTGCGTCAAGTACAAAGCTGAAGTAGAGCACTTGCTGGACATTGCGCGCAACGACGATCTACACGGTTAAGGCGCCATGCCCGCGCCCGGTTTGCTGCTTCCCACGCTGGCGCTGTTGCTCAACGCGCTGTTTTTTGGCCTCTCCTGGTGGCCTTTTCGGCAACTGCAGGCCCTGGGTCTGCACCCGCTGTGGGCCACGTCGCTGGCCTTCATGATGGCGCTAGCGGGTTTGTGGCTGATACAGCCGCGCGCGTGGCGACAGGTCTTGCGGCACCCCATGCTGTGGCTGCTGATGGCCGCCTCTGGCATGACCAATGTCGGGTTCAACTGGGCGGTAACCGAGGGCGATGTGGTCCGGGTGGTGCTGCTGTTTTACCTGATGCCCGCCTGGGCGCTGTTGCTGGCCTGGCCACTGCTGGGTGAGCGGCCCAACCACGGTGCTTTGGCGCGGTTGGCGCTGGCGCTGGCTGGCCTTGCCATCGTGCTCAAAACGCCCGGCTCGCCGTGGCCCGTGCCGGACACCAGGGCCGACTGGCTGGCCATGATGGGTGGCTTTTGCTTTGCGCTTACCAATGTGCTGCTGCTGCG
>JAHEBY010000012.1 GCA_024642025.1 Comamonadaceae bacterium
TTGTGACGATTAACAGTGAAGCTTGGTTATCGTTCCTTCGTGCCGCAGAAAAGGCACCTGACCCATTCAGCTACGCCCGTAGTCATCCTGCAGCCGCACGATGTCGTCTTCGCCCAGGTAGTCGCCGAACTGCACTTCAACAATTTCCACCGGGTCGGCGGTCAGGTTGGCCAGCCGGTGCACCTGGCCGATGGCAATGTCGACATGTTGGCCAGGCAATAGGTCCTGCACGTGTTCGCCCACGGTCACCTTGGCCCGCCCAGTCACAACAACCCAGTGTTCGGCTCGCTTGTGATGTTTTTGCAGGCTGAGTTGCTGACCCGGATGCACGCGAATGCGCTTGACCTTGTTGCCGGCCACTTCGGACACGGTCTCGTACCAGCCCCAGGGGCGTTCGGTTCGCTCGATGGATTCGGTGCGGGTCGTTGTGTTGGTCATTCAATCCTCCTACGGGTGGGTCTGAAGGCAATGCTAAACGAACCGGGCGATGACGCTGGCCAGCACCGTCAAGAGCGCGGTCGTGGCTATAGGCAAAAACCATTCCCGACCAAACAGCTTGAAGCGAAAGTCACCCGGTAACTTGCCAACGCCCAGACGCCTGAGCGGTGGAGTCATGCCGTTGGCCACAACCAAAACCAGAAGTATGACGATAAGCCAGCGAAACATCTTTTGAATCCGTTAAGCGCGTTAAATGGCGGTAAAAACTACAAAGTGTGGCTGCGGTCTCCCCGCGAAAAGCCCATGGCCTCCCACGGCTTGCCTTTGCAGAAACCCATCACCTTGAACAGCTCGCCCATTTCGTGCTCCATGACGAGCTTTTGCGCCATGGCGCGCTCCTGGGTTGATGCTGCATCAAGCAGGTTCAGCAAACCGCAATTCATTAAAAACCGAGCCTGCGAGGTGTAGCCCAGCACTCCAAAATCAGCAATCTCCTGCGCAGCAAGGGCAATGCCGGTGAAATTCACATGCGCGGTGATGTCTTTGAGCCCCACGTCGGCCAGCGGGTTGCTGTCCGCAAGGTGTGCCCGATGGCACATCACGGTGCCCATGTGGCGCTGAGGGTGGTAATACTCTGCCTCGGGAAACCCATAGTCGATCAGGAACATCGCACCCTGCGTTAAGCGCTCGCCAATGGTTTTTACAAACGCCTCGGCCTGAGGATGGAGTTCAGTCAGGTACTCCGGACTTGCGTTCCCTTCCTCCACTTCAACCGGCGGCCGCAGCTTGGTGGGCTGGTCGCGCCAGACGAAACCTCCGTCAGCATCTGGCGACGGGTCCAGCGCCACGCCACGCTCATGCCAAACGCCATTGATGCGCGTCAACAGTTTGACCGGCATGGCGTCCAGCACCTCATTGCCAACAACCACACCACTTAACCGCGGTGGCAGCGCATCGGCCCAGCGCACTTTGGACGCATAGGCGTCGAGCGTTTGCTGCTGCACAGTTTTAAGGGAGCCCGACAGATCAACGATGGTGTAGACGCTGACTTGGTCGCCCAAAGTGCCTAGCAGCTGCGCGGCCAATGCGCCCGAGCCCGCCCCAAACTCCCATACTTCGGTCGTTTGCGTCGAAGAGAGTGCCTCTGAAACCTGTTTTGCCAGTGTGCGCCCAAAAAATGGGCTGATCTCCGGAGCGGTCACAAAGTCGCTGCCCTGACCACCCGCCACCCGCGGCATCGTGCCAAAAATACGCTTGCCGCTGGTGTAATAGCCGAGGCCCGGCGCATAAAGAGCCAGGCTCATGAACGTGTCAAACCCAATCCAGCCACCCTGGCGCCGAACTTCGTCAGCCAGGCGCTCATGCAGGGGGGTCGTTAAACTGGAGGCTGTTGTCATCGCAGAGTGAATTGTCCCCCATGTCCAGCCCGCCAAAGTCCCCCAACGCCGCCGCTGAAGAGCCCAGCACCCCTTCCAAACGTACCCAACGTACGGTTCTCGTTACGGGCGCAGCCAAACGCCTCGGTCGCGAGATCGCGCTGGCGCTGGCCAAAGACGGCTGGCGGGTGGCAGTGCACTACCGGGACTCGCTGGATGATGCTACCAAAACAGTAGCTGATTGTGCAAATTTGGCGGGGGCTAGCGCAGCATTTAGAGCAAATTTAGGCAATGAAACGGCTGTACGCAACCTGCTGCCGAAGATCGTCAGCGAGTTTGGCAGGGTGGACGCGGTCGTCAACTGCGCCTCTACGTTCGAGCACGACACGCCAGCCAACTTTGGCTTCGCCGCGATGGAAAAGCACATGCGCAGCAACGCAGGCGCCGCCGTTTTGCTGGCGCAGGCGCTGCACACGCACCTGTTGGCCCGGCCTGCCAACACGCCAAGCGAGCCCGCGGCAGGTGTCGTGGTGAACCTGCTGGACCAAAAACTGTGGAATCAGAATCCTGATTTTTTCAGCTACACCTTATCCAAAGCGGCTCTGGAAGCGGCGACCACCATGCTGGCCATGGCCTTGTCGCCTACGCTGCGAGTGGTGGGCGTGGCGCCCGGCCTTACGCTGACAAGCCCAATGTTGACGCCAGAGCAGTTCGAGGCCCGGCACAAAATGTCACCATTGGGGCGATCTTCCACGCCGACCGACGTGGCCGCCACGGTGAAATTTGCGCTGGAAAACCAGTCCATCACCGGCACCACTCTGCTGGTCGACGGTGGCCAGCACCTGATGCGCTTTGACCGCGACTTTTCCCTGATGTAACCGGCTCATCACATTTCATGAACAAATTAAACGGCAATCAAACCCTGACGCTGACCGGCCTGCGGTTCGACGCAAATCTTGGTATTCTGGAATTCGAGAAAGCCGCGCCGCAGCCGATTCAGGTGGACGCCGAACTGAACCTGGGCACACAGGCGCTCTTGCCAGAAAACGACGATATCCTGCACGTGCTGGACTACCGCAAGGTGCGCCAGATCATCATCACCGAGTGCACCGCCGAGCACGTGAATCTGCTGGAAAGCCTGATCGGCAAGCTGGCCAATCGGCTGATGCAGTTGCCCGGTGTACTGGGCGTGCGCGTAAAGATCGCGAAGCTGGAGATTTTTGACGATTGCGAAGTGGCTATTCGCGTGGAAACAGGGGAGTGGCAATGAACGCCGTCTGGATAGAACCCGAGCAAATGGCGCAATCGGAAAAGGCGCTGGAGCCGGCTACGTTCAAGATCGAGCGCGAAACGCACAAGCTCGAAAAGCGCATGTGCAGGCAGGTTGGGCAGGCGATTGTCGATTTCAACATGATCGAAGAAGGCGACAAGGTAATGGTGTGCGTCTCGGGTGGCAAAGACAGCTACGGCATGCTGGACATTCTGCTCAAAATGCAGGCGCGTGCGCCCGTGCGCTTTGAGCTCATCGCCGTCAACCTGGACCAGAAGCAGCCCGGCTTCCCGGCGCATGTGCTGCCCGGCTACCTGACGCAGCTGGGCGTGCCGTTTCACATCGAAAACCAGGACACCTACAGCATTGTGAAGCGGGTGATTCCTGAAGGCAAAACCACTTGCGGGCTTTGCAGCCGCCTGCGCCGGGGCATTTTGTACCGTGTGGCCGACGAGCTGGGCGCCACCAAAATCGCACTGGGGCACCACCGCGACGACATCCTGCAAACCTTCTTCCTCAACATGTTTTTTGGCGGCAAACTCAAGGGCATGCCGCCCAAGCTGGTGAGCGACGATGGCAAGCACATCGTCATTCGCCCCATGGCCAACGTGGCCGAAAAAGACCTCAACCGCTGGGCCACTCACCGGTCATTCCCCATCATCCCGTGCACCTTGTGCGGCAGCCAGGAAAACCTGCAGCGCAAACAGGTTGGTGCCATGCTGCGCGAATGGGAGAAAAAGCACCCCGGTCGCATTGAAAGCATGTTCAGTGCCCTACAAAACGTCGTGCCCTCGCACCTGATGGATGGAACTCGCTACGATTTCAAGGGTCTTAAAACAACTGGCGAAGCATTTGACGACGGCGACAAGGCGTTTGATGCAGATGAGTTTTCGCCGCCCGTTTTTGATGGAATGCCCGGTGTCGCCATTTTGAAAGCTGCGGGCCAACAAACATTTTCTGATTCAAATTGAAATGAAACGGAGGTGTGATGCAATCACTCAATCCCTCAATGCTTCCCATTCGTGCCGTGCCCTTTGCGCGTGCCTTGGCAAAAGTCGCCGCTGTCACGAGCGCGCTGCTGCTCGGCGCCTGCTCAACCGTCATGATGGTGGACGCCGACGTGCGCACGTTCGCCACCGCGCCTGGCATTCCCGCGACCGCGACTTATCGCTATGAGCGGCTCCCGTCCCAATTGGCTAACCCGCGCCAACCGATGCTGGAGGCGCAAGCGGATGCCGCACTGGGCAAATTCGGCTTGCGCCGCGCCGACACCCCAGCGCAATATGGCGTGCAGGTGACCGAGGGTTTGTCGCCCGCCTATTTGCCGCCAGGCTACGGGCCCTATGGGTACAGCTCCTGGCCAGGCACTGTTTGGACAGGCAGTGTGTTTGCTGGCGGACGCCACGGTGGCGTGGGCGTGGCGTTTCCGCTCTTTCCCATGTTGCCGTCCCCTTGGTACCTGCACGAAATCAGCATCACGTTTCGGGACCTGAAAACCGCTTCGGTGGTTTATGAAACCCGCGCCGCACACGAAGGGCCGAGCGCCCACAGCGATGCGGTGCTGCCCGCATTGTTTGAGGCCGCGCTGAGCGGCTTTCCGAATCCACCGCAAGGCGCAAGGCGAATCAATATCGAGGTTCCGCGCAGTCCGTAAAATCGACGGATGCACGCAACCCAAGTCACCGCCATTCGTCATGGCGAAACCGCCTGGAACGTTGAGACCCGTATTCAGGGCCAGCTCGACATCCCGCTCAATGAAACCGGTAAATGGCAGGCCCAGCGCGTGGCGCGGGCTCTGGCTGCCCGCGAGCCCAACGCCGCCATCTACAGCAGCGACCTGCTGCGCGCCTGGGAAACGGCCAGCGCCATTGGCGACGCCACGACGCTCGCACTTCAAGGTGACGAAGGCTTGAGAGAGCGTGGTTTTGGCGATTTTCAGGGCAAAACCTACGCCGAAATTGAGGCCACCTGGCCTGAGGATTCATTGCGCTGGCGCAGGCGCGAACCTGACTGGTCCCCTCCCGGTGGTGAATCCTTGCTGGTTTTTCGCAAGCGTGTGCTTCAGACCTGTCACGCGCTGGCCGCGCGGCATGTAGGCGAACAAATTGTGCTGGTGGCGCATGGTGGCGTGATGGACATTCTTTACCGCGCAGCCACGGGGCTCGACCTGCAGGCGCCACGCACCTGGGCGTTGGGCAACGCTGCCGTCAACCGGCTGCTGTGGACGCCCGACGGGTTTACCGTCGTGGGCTGGGCGGACACCTCGCACCTGGACGACGCCATTGATCAAAGTTCCGTTCTGGACGAAACATCGGCCTGAGGTTCGCGCCTGCTAACTGCATTGGTGGGCAACTCTAATCGCTATAATTTATATAGCGATTAGAGCATATTCCACAGGGGCGAAAGGCCTATTTCGCATGAAATCTGGCTCAAACGCAGCTTGATCAGGGTCGCGGCGATCCGGGCGCCTGCATGAGTGCCTTCAGGCGTCTGATCTCATGCTGCAAGTCCAATATCAACGCCGCTGCTTCCAGCCCCACGCCAAAGTCAAGTTCCAATCGTCGAGCTTCCAGTGCGCAATGCAAGTCTGCGCTTTGAAACTGCCAGTCATGCGCTGGCGCGCTGGCATCCGGCAACCCGACAATCCCGACCTCAACCAGTTGAATGACCCAGCCAATCTCCGCGCCGCAGGCGTGGGCCAAGTCGTGCGCGCCAAGGGGATGGGATTCATCAACGACGGCGACTTGAGTGATCTGTGCCATTTCAGCCTTCGTTTTCTTGTGACTGCGGGCTACGCACCGAGATGGCTGCGCGGATCAAACGGCGCCACTCTGGCCAGTTGTTCATAGGCTTGCCGCGCCGCCTCGCTATCTGCCGGCGGGATGGCAATTTCCAGCAGCAAATACAGATTGCCGGGTGGTTTGCCTGGCATGCCGCGCTCCTTCAGGCGCAGCTTGAGGCCGCTGCGCGCATTGGGTGGCACGGTAACTTCGACGCGGCCGCCACCCGGCGTGGGCACTTGGACTTGCGCGCCCAGCGCGGCTTCGGTAGGAGTAACCGGTAGCGACATGTATAGGTCACGCCCATCCATCCTGAAGCGTTTGTGAGGCGCCAAACGAACTTCCAGGTACAGGTCGCCCGGTGGCTCGCCGCCATGGCCCGGCATGCCCTGCCCCGCCAGCCGGATGTACTGGCCTGCATGAACGCCTGCGGGAATCTTCACGCTCAATGTCCGGTTGACAAACGCGGGCTGCCCTTGCGCATCAAGCTCAAGGGCGCGCAACACGATTTCGCGCTCCACACCCTTGATGGCCTCTTCAATGGAAATCTCTATCGCAGCGTGGTGGTCTTCACCTCGTCCACGATGTTGGCGGCGCTGGGCTCCCCTATGTTCGCCAGCACCGAATAAAGATGAAAAGAATTCGCTGAACTCCGCGTGGTCAGCCGGGCCTTGGGCCGGACCGCGATGAAACTCAAATCCCTTGTCCCATCCCGGTGGCGGCTGGAAGTTGCCACGTCCGTCTGGACCGGCACCGTAGCCTTGTGCCACGCGGTCGGCCAATGCGTCGTAGGCAGCACGCTTCTCGGGGTCGCGCAGCACGTCGTTCGCCTCATTGATGTCACGCATGCGGGCCTGCGCATCGGGCTCTTTGCTGACATCAGGGTGGTACTTGCGGGCTAGCTTGCGAAACGCCTTGCGCACCTCATCCGCCGAGGCCGTGCGCTCAACGCCCAGTATTTTGTAATAGTCTTTGAACTCCATCGCTACAGGCTTGCTTGATGATTTCCATCATGCCGTCGTCGAGCCCTGGCCGGCTTGATGAAGATCAAGGAGAGGGCCAGGACACATCCCAAGGGCCGCGAGTTGCCGCAGAATTCGTCAGAAGCCTCAAATGGGATTATTTACTTGAAACCTCAATGTACTCTCGCCTTGGCAGGGCTGATGCTGCTGAGCGCTTGCTCATCACTGTTGCCTAGTTCACGCAACGAGTCGCTCACATTCAAAACCTTTGACGAGGCACGCGCTGCAGTGGAATCGCTGGTGCCGATGAAAAGCGACCTCGCCACGTTGAAAGGCTTGGGGATCGATCCGGCCAGGCAGCCCAACACGGTCATCCTGACACACTCTGATGTGATTCGCCGCGTCATGAACGGCAATGTGCTGACGAAGGACGACCTGGACCCCGGTATCGTGACCTGCATCAACGCGCGTGACGCCTGTCGAGGCTGGGAACTCACTGTAGCCAGCATCACCCGGCGACGTACCGGTGGATTCTGGGCCGACTTTGTCAACTTCCGGCGCCAGACGGAAACCACGGGTTGGCGCTTCAACGCACTGATTCTGATGGTCAACGATCTTGTGGTTTACCGGGCTTGGGGCGGTCAGCCGCGCGTGAACGAGGTAGAGATTACGACCAACCCGCTGGGGCCGTTGCAGGAAATCGGGCCTGCGGTCATTACCAACCGCTAGCGTTTGGGCCCAATTCAGGTCGGCTCATCGCGCGCGATGCGACCATCAATCAGCTCAACAAGCCGGTCGCACCGCGCAGCCAGTCGGGGATCGTGGGTCACCACGACAAACGAGATACCGCGCTCAGCGTGCATGCGCCGCATCTGGGAAAACACCTCGTCTGACGATACGGTGTCCAGATTGCCGGTGGGCTCGTCTGCCAGCACCAGCGGCGGTGAATGCACCAGCGCACGGGCAATGGCCACACGCTGCTGCATGCCACCGGACAGCTCGGACGGGCGTTTGCCCATGGCCTTGGACAGGCCCACCGCGTCCAGCAACTCGCGCGCCCGCGCCAGTTGTTTCGAACTGACATGCCCTTCACGCATCAAGGCCGGCATGGTCACGTTCTCCAAGGCCGTGAAAGCAGGCAGCAAATGGTGAAACTGGAATACAAAGCCCAGACTTGACCGGCGGCGCAGCGTGAGTTCTGCATCAGTCAATCCCACCACTTCTTCGCCCTGCAGGCGGTAGCTGCCGGAACTCATGGTTTCGAGCAGGCCAACGATGTTAAGCAAGGTACTTTTGCCAGAGCCTGATGGCCCGATCAAGGCCACGAATTCGGACCTGTTCACCTGGAGCGTCACACCATGCAACACTTCGCTCTCATTGGGACGGCCTAGGTTGTAGGTCTTTCGCACACCGTCAAGCTCAATCAGCGGAGCGACCTGACTCGTTGTCCCGACATGTTCCAGGTTCCCGCTCGCACCATCCATGGCATCAAATCCGGATCGCCTGCGCCGGATCCATGGCCGCAGCTCGGCGGGCCGGGGCTATCGCCGCCAGTACGCCACAGACGATGGCAATCAATGCCACCTGCACAGCCGTTACCACGGGCAAACCGATGTTGAAGAGGGGCAGGCCGTCGGATCCTTTGACAAATGTGGTGAACAGCCAGATCATGCCGACCGCCATCAAGATGCCCAGCCAGGAACCCAAAGCGCCCACAACCGCACCTTGAAGCAGAAAGATGCGCAAGATTTGCCCACGTGTGGCGCCCATGGCCCGCAAAATGCCAATTTCGCGCTGCTTCTGCACCACCGATACCACCAGCACGCTGGCTATGCCCAAAACCACCACCACCAGCACCACGCCGCGGATCAGCGCGGTGCTGACGGATTGGGCATTCAACGCCGATACCAACTGCGCGTTGCTCTCTTGCCAGCTCTCAATTTTGTAGGGAAACTGGCGCCCCAAGTCTTCGCCAAGTTGTTTTGCGGTCCAGACATCCTTTACGGTAAGGTCCAGACTGGTGGCGCCGCCCGGTAAGCCCAACAGGTTTTGCGCAGCCCGCAAAGGCACGATCACCGTGCGGCGGTTCAGGTCACGCACACCCAGATCGACCAGCGCGGTGACGCGAACCGACTCGCTGGCCGTGCTGGTCTGAACCGTCAGCCGGTCTCCGGGCCGCACACCCAGATCGGCTGCCAACTCGCGGCCCACAATGGCATCCCCCGGCGACAGCCTGGCCACGCCCCCGACAACTTTGCTTCGCAGACCCACAACGCGGTCATATCGGTCCAGCTCAACGCCAGTAAGCGCAATGCTTTGCGTGGCCTCTCCGCGCAAAGCCAGCCCCGCGCCATAGACCGCTGGCGACACCCCCGCAATGGCTGGCATGTGTTCCAGCAGCGGCACAAGTGCCTGCCAATTGGCGATAGAACGCAAGCGTTGGGCGCGAGGTTGCGTTTCAGAAAGCCCTACCGTGCCCGGGTGGAGTTCGGCAGCGGGCGTGACCAGATCATCCGGAGATTTCACCGTGATATGGGCCTGTGCACCCAGCGTTTTGGTCAGCGTGCTGCTTTGCAGGCCATTAATCAGCGCGGAGATGTAAGCCACCACGGCAACGCCTGCTGCCACACCCACAATAATCAGCAGGGTTTGCATGCGGCCTTCGCGCAGGAACCGCAAGGCAACCCGGATTTCAAAGCCAAACAGGGATGGCATCGCGGCCCGCCGTCAGCGTCCCATGGCGTTGGTCAAAGCGGCGCCCGCGTCGGTTCGTGATGCGCCGGATACGACCGGGCCACTCGCCTGCCAGGCTACGGCTTGCGTGCGAACCCGCACACCTGACGCGACATTGGTGCCTGTTACCACAACATCGCCTTCTTCAAGCCCCTGCAGCACTTCAGCAGCAGCCAGCGTGCGCAGTCCCAGGCGCACAGTTCTCTTCACAGTGTGGCCCTCCTTGACCAGCATCACCGTAGCCGAAGACCCCGCGGACATATCAGCGGAAGGCGCAGATGCCACGCCGTCTGCCTCACTCTGCAAGGCACCCAGTGGCAAAACCAGCGCATTGTCGCGTTGTGCGGTTACGACCTCCACCGACAGCGTCATGTCTTCGCGCAGGAAGGGTGGCGTTTGCTGCTCAGGCGCAAATTTCACCTCCACGGCGCCCCGTTGGGCGTCAATCGCAGGCGCAATAGTCAAGACGCGGGCCGCAAACCGCTGACTGGGAAACGCATCGGCCACAACAGTGGCGCGTTGTCCTGGCACGAGCTGATTCAGAAAACGCTCATCAACCTGCGCCGCAAGCTGGGTGGCACCTGCCAGCGCAAGACTGATGAGCGGCTTGCCGGGTTGCACAATCTGCCCGGGCTCTACAGACCGCGATAGCACCCGTGCGTCTGCCGGGGCCACAAGTGTGGCCTGATCCAGCCGTGCCCGCGCCGCCACGGTTGCGGCACGGGATGCGGCGAGTTGCGCTTGTGCCTGAACCGTGTCGGAACCAAGGTCCTTGTTGGCCTGTGCCTGAGCCAGCGCGGCGTCCCGCTGCGCCTTGGCAACATCAACTGTGCGTAGGCTGTCATCCAGTCGGGAGGTGCTCAAAAAGCCCTGGTCGACCAGCTCACGTGTGCGGGCCAGCTCTTTCTCAGCGGACCGCAATACGGCTTGCGCCTGTGCCACACCAGCTTCTACAGAAAGTCTGCCGGTGCTTCGAATGCCCACAACTCGTGCTTGCGCTTGCTGCTCGGCAGCACGGGCTTGCGCCAGAGCCGCGCGCAGCTCGTCTGCTTCCAGTTCAATCAAGGGCTCATCCTTGCGCACGTGAGCACCTTCGGTCACCAGCACACGCCCGACCCGGCCCGTGAGCGTGCTGCCAACATCGACTCGGGCGAGGCTGGCCACCCGCGCCGAAAATTGAAGCGTACGAACGAGCGGTGAACGCTTCAAGGTCACCACGTTAACCGTTGCAACGCGGAAGTACCACCAGGCAAACACGGACAGCACCAGCATGACCACAATGGCAACCAGCCAGACCCAGCCACGCTTGCCGGAAACAGGCAGATTCATGTAACGATCATCCCTTTTTCATGGCCGGTCAAGTACCGGGTTCAAACAGGCCACTCTCAGTTTTCGGCAGCGCCACGCCCAGATGCCGATACGCTGCGAGCGTAGCCACGCGCCCGCGCGGCGTGCGTTGCAAAAACCCTTGTTGTATGAGATAGGGCTCAATCACGTCCTCAATCGTTTCTCGCTCCTCGCCGATGCTGGCGGCGATGTTGTCCAGCCCCACCGGGCCACCATCAAAACGGTGTATCACGGCATCCAGCAGCTTGCGGTCCATGACATCAAAACCCTGTGGATCAACATCCAGCATGGCCAGAGCCTTGTTGGCGATGGCGAGCGTAATTTCTCCCTCCCCTTTAACCTCGGCGTAGTCACGCACCCGGCGCAGCAGACGGTTTGCAATGCGGGGTGTGCCCCGTGAGCGGCGGGCAATTTCAAAGCCGCCAGCTTCGTCAGCAGCGACCTTTAGCAATCCGGCACTGCGCTTGACAATGCGGGCCAATTCCTCGGCACTGTAAAACTCCAGCCGTGCCACGATGCCAAAACGGTCACGTAGCGGGTTGGTGAGCATGCCGGCGCGAGTGGTGGCCCCCACCAATGTGAAAGGCTGCAGGTCCAACTTGATGGAACGCGCAGCCGGGCCCTCGCCAATCATGATGTCAATCTTGTAGTCTTCCAGTGCGGGGTAGAGAATTTCTTCCACCACCGGGCTGAGTCGATGGATTTCGTCGATAAACAGGACATCGTTTTTTTCAAGATTGGTTAGTAGTGCCGCCAGGTCTTTAGGCTTTTCCAGCACCGGTCCGCTGGTCTGGCGCAGGTTCACACCGAGTTCGTGCGCAATGATATGGCTGAGAGTGGTTTTACCAAGGCCTGGCGGGCCAAAAAGCAGCACATGATCAAGTGCCTCTCCGCGTTTTCTGGCGGCACCTATAAAAATTTCGAGTTGTTCGCGCGCCTTGATTTGCCCCACATAGTCGTCCAGCAATTTGGGGCGCAACGCACGCTCCACCGCCTCTTCATTTGGAGAGGAGGGTATAGCCGACACCACGCGGTTCGCCAAAGCGGCGCGCTCTGGCCCAGGTTCGAAATTGTCGGTTTGAATGCTCACGGCAGGCTTCAAGCTTTTACAGCACGATAGTTTGCCCAACTATAGCGCGGCCCCTTGAAGAATCGCGAAGGGAATTCATTAAAGTGGCGTTCAGTTGTGCCGATAGGGAATGGTATGAAAACACGCTCCATCCGCTATCCAGCCTTACGTTTGACCCAGGTTTTGCTGCTCGCAGGCGCCACATTGGCCGTTCTGGCAGCTTCCAGCCGTGCATGGGCGTCTGACCCGCATGCTGCCCCTGCTGAACCCCCAGCCGCGATTGGAAAGCAGGTACGTGATGCGCTGGAAGGCATGCCGGGCATCAAGAAAAAGCTTACGCTAATCGTCGACAGCAAAAGCAAACCCGAGGCTCCAGCTGCGGCTGCAAATGCACATGGCGCAGCACCCGCCATGCCAGTTGCAACGGCAGAAAGTTCATCCCACGGTGCAGTCGTCGCGCAACCCGTTAACCCGCAAGCAAGTCGACAATACATACGCGCCAAAGCCGCCGCCTTGACGGGTCACGAGCCTGCTGCCCCCGCGCAGGCCGACGGAGCCCATGCCTCGCCTGGCGGCGACGTCCATTGGAGCTACGACGGCAGCAACGGCCCGCAAGCCTGGTCAGAGCTGAAGCCCGAATTCAACGCCTGCGCCAGCGGCAAGCGCCAGTCGCCTATCAATATTGAAGACTCCGCCACGCTGCAAGGCCCGGCCGAACCGATCGTCTTCAACTATTCGCCAAGCAATGGCGTGGTTGTCAACAATGGGCACACGATCCAGGTGGATCTGTCGGGAGACAACTCCATCACGATCCGCGGAACCAACTACAAACTGGTGCAATTTCACTTTCATCACCCGTCGGAGGAACGCATCAACTACAAGGGCTATGCCATGGTTGCTCACCTGGTGCACAAAAGTGCTGAAGGTCAGCTTGCTGTGGTCGCCGTCCTGATAGAAGCAGGTGCCCCCAACCCGCTGATCAACAAGGTCTGGACCTACTTGCCGCTGGACACCAGCGACAAGGTGCGCATGCCTGCCAGCCTGGTCGAGATGACCGAGCTCCTGCCCACCGACCAGCGCTACTACCAATTCATGGGCTCACTCACGACACCGCCCTGCTCTGAAGGTGTCTTATGGCTGGTGCTCAAACAACCCATGACCGTGAGCCGTGAGCAGCTGAGACTGTTCTCTCAACTGTTCCCGAACAACGCCCGACCCGTGCAGGCATCGAACAATCGCACGGTGCGAAACGCACTGTAAGGATCTTGCGATCGTGTGTTGATATGCGACGCTGAGGCTTTTGGTCAGGTGGATAAGCTGCTCAGGCGCGAGAAAGCGCCTTGAGTGCGAGCTTGATGCCCTCGCTGACGCCAATGTCAGCGGGGAGCGCCTTCAGCGAAACCGCGGCCTCCTTATCGCTATAACCCAGCGCCAGCAAGGCTTGCAGAATATCAGTCTGCGAATCGTTGGCCGCAGTGGTTGGCATACCCACATCCGCCCCCAGCTTGCCTTTCAGTTCCAGCAATAGCCGCTCGGCAGTCTTCTTGCCAATGCCGGGCACCTTGACCAGCCGGCCTGCTTCCTGAAGCGTGATGGATTGCGCCAATTCGCCTACGCTCATGCCCGAAAGCACAGCCAGCGCGGTTCGTGGCCCGACGCCCGATATCTTGATCAGCTGCCGAAAGGCCTCGCGCTCAGGCGCGGAGCCAAACCCGTACAGGATCTGGGCGTCTTCCCGCACCACGAAATGGGTCAGCAATGACACCTTCTCACCCGCAGCAGGCAAGTGATAAAACGTGCTCATGGGCACATGGACCTCGTAACCCACGCCACCGCAATTCACAATCACCTGGGGCGGGTTTTTATCACTGAGCGTACCAGTCAGTTTGCCAATCATGTTTTGCCTTTTGTCTGTGGCGCCTCGTTAGCCGCTACGTCTGCCGGCTTTTGAGCCCTTGTTTTATGCCTATGATGAGGTCTTCTATTGAATGGAATTATCAGCTTGATCATCCGCCACCTGTTTTCACCCCCCAACAATACCCGCCTGACCCATCTGTGCGGGCCGATGGATGAGCATCTGCGAAATATTGAGGTTGGCCTTGGCGTCAAAATTGCCCACCGACACGAGCAGTTCAAGGTAGACGGCCCCAAGGACAAGGCCCGGCGCGGCATGGAGATGTTGCAAGCCCTTTATGAGATGGCGGCCAAGCCGATCAGCGTGGCTACCGTGCAGCTGATGCTGGCGGGCGATTCGGACATGCTGGACAACGAAGCCCCCGGCCTGCAAACTCGGCGCGCCGACCTGCGCCCGCGCACTCCCAACCAGGCCCTGTATCTGGACAGCATCATGGGCCATGACATCACATTTGGGATTGGCCCGGCTGGCACCGGAAAAACCTATTTGGCCGTGGCCTGTGCCGTCGACGCGCTGCAGCGCAGCGCGGTGCAGCGCATCGTGCTGACCCGGCCAGCAGTGGAAGCGGGTGAGCGGCTGGGCTTTTTGCCGGGCGACCTGAGTCAAAAGATCGACCCCTATCTTCGCCCCTTGTATGACGCACTCTATGACTTGATGGGATTTGAAGCCGTGCACAAGGCATTTGAACGTCAGGCCATCGAGATTGCTCCTTTGGCATTTATGCGTGGGCGCACGCTCAACAACGCATTCATCATTCTCGACGAGGCACAAAACACCACCACCGAGCAGATGAAGATGTTTTTGACGCGCATTGGATTTGGCGCAAAGGCAGTCGTAACCGGTGACGTAAGCCAGATCGATTTGCCCAAGACCCAGCTAAGTGGGCTAATTGACGCCGAGCGCGTGTTGAAACGCGTCGACGGCATTGCCATCTGCCGACTGACCAGTGCGGACGTGGTGCGCCACCCACTGGTTGCACGCATTGTTGACGCCTACGATTCACCGCGCAAACGCACTTCATAGCACTGCGTAAGGCCTGCGATCGGTGTCAACACCGGGAAGTCAACCCCGATGTAGATAGCAAGCCCCCGCCCGCGCGATGAACACGTCAATAGCCGTCAGCGCGGCGCCATGCGCAAGGCACCATCCAGCCGTATGACTTCACCATTGAGATGCGTATTGGTCACGATGTGCACCGCCAACTGGGCAAACTCTTCAGGCTTTCCCAGTCGCTGGGGAAAGGGAATGCTGGCTGCCAGCGAAACCTGCACGGGCTCGGGCAACTGCTTCATGAGCGGAGTGGCGAACAGACCAGGCGCAATGGTGCACACGCGAATGCCGTGCTGCGCCAAGTCACGCGCCATGGGTAGCGTCATGCTCACGAGGCCGCCCTTGCTGGCGCTGTAGGCTTGCTGGCCTACCTGGCCATCAAAAGCTGCCACCGACGCAGTAAACATCATCACGCCTCGCTCCCCGTCTTCAAGCGATTCCAGCTTTACGCAATCTGCCGCGAAAAGGCGGCTGATGTTGTAAGTGCCGATGAGGTTGACGTTAACCACTCTGGCAAAGTCTTCCAGCGGCGCCGGGCTGCCATCTTTGGCAACAATCCGCCGGGCTGACCCGATGCCGGCAACATTCATGAGAATACGGGCAGGCCCCAATTCGGAGCTCGCCCTCTTCAAGGCAACAGCGACACTGTCGGTTCGGGTAATGTCACATTCGCAAGCCACGGCCCGGCCATGGCCGAATGCGGCATTGATGCTGGCAGCAACCGTTTCTCCCAGTGTCGCGTTGACATCCAGAATGGCGACCCTGGCCCCCAAGCGACTCAGTTCGCGCGCTACGGCCTCACCGAGGCCCGAGGCGCCGCCAGTAATGAGGGCTGTTTGATTTTCGACTTTCATTTGGATCCTCGTTATGCGTGTTTATTGCCAACTCCTTTGCAAAGTAGGTCGGTGTCATGAACCATCCTCATTGCGGCAAGGCCCTGCATCGAGAGTGTACGAACACGGTTGGCAGGTGTTTTAACTGTTGTGATAAAAATAACTGGATCGAGCCGCGACAATACGGTTGGATTTGGATTTACCTAGACCCATCGCGGAAATACACATGGACTATAAAAACCTCGTCGCTATCGACATCCACACCCACGCCGAAGTCAGTTGCTGGAACCCGTTTGACAACTATGGCGAAGAGTATGACCGTGCCGCCGACAAGTATTTTCGAAACAGCCGACGCCCCACCATTGCCGAAACGATTGCCTACTACCGGGAGCGCAAACTCGGCCTGGTGATGTTCACGGTGGACAGCGAATCGCAACTGGGTCGCCGCCGTATCCCCAACGAAGAAATAGCCGAGGCGGCGCAGCAAAACAGCGACATGATGATCTGCTTTGCCAGCATCGACCCCCACAAGGGCAAGATGGGCGCGCGCGAAGCGGAGCGGCTCATCAAGGAGCACAACGTCAAGGGCTTCAAGTTCCACCCCACGGTGCAGGGCTACCACCCCTACGACAGGATGGCCTGGCCGATTTACGAGGTGATCAACGCGCATAAGCTGCCCGCCATCTTCCACACCGGGCACAGCGGCATCGGCAGCGGCATGCCTTGTGGCGGCGGCCTGCGGCTGGAATACAGCAACCCGATGCACCTGGACGACGTGGCCATCAGCTTCCCCGACATGCAGATTGTCATGGCGCATCCCAGCTTCCCATGGCAGGACGAGGCGCTCTCTGTGGCCACACACAAACCCAATGTATGGATCGACCTGAGCGGCTGGAGCCCCAAATATTTCCCAAAACAGCTGGTTCAGTACGCCAACACGCTGCTGAAAGACCGGGTGCTGTTTGGCAGCGACTACCCGTTGATTACGCCTGACCGCTGGATGAAAGATTTT
Source organism: Comamonadaceae bacterium (assembly GCA_024642025.1). GTDB lineage: Bacteria > Pseudomonadota > Gammaproteobacteria > Burkholderiales > Burkholderiaceae_C > Egaibacter. The sequence goes on from JAHEBY010000012.1 coordinate 16,786, forward strand.
GAGGATGCCGGGTTCAAGCCGGAGGTGATGCCCGGCATTCTAAAAGGGAATGCAGTGCGACTGCTGGGCCTTGAATCAGGCGCCGCATAGTGGTG
>JAHEBY010000263.1 GCA_024642025.1 Comamonadaceae bacterium
CATTACCGGATGACACAAAGCTGGATCGCCAAGTGCAAAAGACAGACGAGAACCAAAATCAGAGCCAAAATCAGAATCAACTGCAAGGCCCAGCTTCCAACATATAGCTTGCGCCACTGCGGGTATTTTCTGTTCGATGAACTGTGCGGGACGGAAGCTTTGATTTAGCAGGTAAGATGATCCAATGGAAAACCTGAACGAGTCTTTGAGCCGTTCGCTGACCTCAGTTGTGGAGCGCGTCACGCTGCATGTACCGCAACTGCTCGAGGCTATCGTGCTATTGCTTCTGGGTTGGCTCATAGCGAAGCTGCTCAGAGCAGCAACCCGCCGGGGCGCCGGTCTCGTGGATTCAGTGATTACGCGAATGACTGGCCGCACGGCCTGGCGGGCAGATCGGTCGGCGGCAGTGCTCGGCACCGTGGTGTACTGGATCGTGATGCTGTTTTTCGTGACAGCGGCGACACACGCACTGAACCTGCAAACCTTTTCAGACTGGTTGGCCCGGCTGCTCGATCATTTGCCTACCGTGGCGGCTGGTTTGCTGATCGTCGTAGCAGGTTATTTGCTGTCCGGTTTTGTCGCAGAATTGGTTCGGGCCACCGCCACGGCGCTCGCGCCGCCTCAGCGTGACGCCCTTGCCCGTGCTGCCCGAGGTGCCACGCTTATTGTCGCCATGCTGGTGGGCGCAGACCAGATTGGCTTGAAAGTAACCTGGGTTGCCGTTTTCGCAGCCGTTTTCCTGGCGTCAGTCATGGGTGGCGTCATGATCGCCGTCAGCCTGGGTGCCCGGACCTACGTCGCAAACCTGATTGGTGCGCACTATCTGGGTCAGACACTACAAATCGGCCAACGCGTTCGCGTGGCAGACCAGGAAGGCCAGATTGTGGAAATGACGCCAACGTCCCTCGTGCTGGAGACGGCGGATGGCCGCGTGATGCTGCCGGGCCGTATTTACCACGAACAGGCCATTGTGGTGATCGTGGGAAACAACGGCACTTGATTACCAGCAACTGACCTATGGACGAATCCCGCGACCGTGCGCTCAGCCTTGCGTTCATGCAAAGCCACCCAGAGCGCGCCGCGCGGGTGCTGGAAGCAGTGCCGCCTGCTGAGGCCGCCGACCTCTTCGCACGGACACCCGCACGTGTAGGCAGCGCGGTGCTTTGCGCCATGCTGCCCCGCAAGGCAGCTGCATGCGTAGCCGAATTGACCGACTCCCGCACACTGGAAATGCTGGCAACCATGGGGACTCAGGGCATGGTCGGCGTTTTGCGCCATGTACCGGAATCCAGACGGCGCGCGCTCATTGCCGGGCTGCCCACCGCAGCAGCGCTGGCGTCAACACTGCTTCTGGGCTATCCAGAGGACACGCTGGGTGCATGGGCCGATCCTGACGTCATGATTTTGCCGTCCGACACCAGCGCCGGGCGCGCTCTGGAGCGCATGCGCTTGTCCGACGCAGCAAATGTCATGTTGATTGTTGCTGATGCCGAGCGGCGATATATCGGAACCGTCAGCCTTGCGCGGTTGCTACGCGCGCCCGATTCAACAACCTTGGCCACCTTGAAGGAACCCTCGGTACCCGTGCTGTCAGCCAATGGCCCGCTGACGGGTGCTGCGGCACATCCCGGTTGGGCGATGTCTTCTGTGTTGCCCGTGACGGAGCCTGGCGGGCAATTGGTGGGACTGCTCGCGCACGACGCCCTGCTGCGGGCCTTGCGCCGGGAAGAAAATACAAGGGAGCAGTCGCAGAAAGCGTCTGCAAATTTACCTTCCCTGTTGGCACACGGATACTGGCAAGCCCTCTCAGGCATGGTGGAGTCCGGTCTCACCTTTTTACCCAAGGCCCAACGCATCGCGTCGCCTGATGTGCATGGCACCAATGAGCATTCATGAGCACGGAACCCGCATTGCCCCTGGCTGAAGCCGCCCTGACGCAACGCTTCCTGCTGGACTTTCCGTTCGAGGCAGCCCGGCTGTTTGAATCGATGCCGGCAAGCGATGCAGCAGCCCTGCTGGCCGTACAGCCAAAGCACGCTGTTTTGCGGGCCTGGGAAGCGCTTGCACCTGACGTGGCGCTTGAGGTTCTGGAGTTGCTGCCCCGCCCTTTGGCGCTGTACCTGCTCAAAGAGGCCGAGCCGGTCGTCACCATTGCTGTCCTGACCCAGTTTGACGGGGACAAACGGGAGGCCTGGCTCGCTGAGCTGGACCCCGAAGTGGTGGTTGAGTTACGCGGTCTGCTGGCCTATGCAGACGACTGCGCAGGGCGTCTGATGGACCCCCGTATCAGCCCGCTGCGAACCGGCATGACCGTGGCCGAGGCGGTGGAGCGGCTGCGCCAGATCAAGCGCAGCGGTTTGCGTGAGCTGTTTGTGGTGGACGATGAAGGACGCCTTGCCGGACGGGTTGAGGTGCAGGATCTGGCATTGGCTGTGCGCGAGTTGCCCCTTTCTGACATCACCCGTCACGTCGTCGCGTTCGTGGGCGATCTGGACCCGCGCGAGGAGGTGGTCGAAACGCTGCAAAAGCATCCGATATCTGCACTGCCCGTCATCAACTCGACCGGTCGTTTCATCGGCATCATTCGACAGGCCGAGTTAATGGCCGCTGTGGAAGAAGAAACCAGCATGGACATTCTTACCATGGTGGGCGCAAGCCCTGATGAAAAGGCGCTGTCGTCTCCCCTGCTGGCGGTGCGCAAGCGGTTGCCCTGGTTGCAGATCAACCTGTTGACAGCGTTTCTGGCTGCCGCCGTAGTCGGGCTTTTTGAAGGTGTCATTTCGCAGTTCACCGCGCTTGCAGTGCTGCTGCCGGTTGTAGCGGGGCAGTCCGGCAATGCGGGCGCGCAGGCACTGGCGGTGACCATGCGCGGGTTGTTCCTGCGGGAAATCAGCCTGCGGCACTGGCCCAAAGTCATGGGAAAAGAAGCCATGACGGGGCTCATCAACGGCGTCGCAGTGGCTGCCACAACCGGTCTGGCCGTTTTTGTATGGAGCCGCTCGCTGGCGCTGGTGGCGGTCATTGTGCTGGCCATGGTGATCTCAATGTTTGCCGCGGGGCTGGCTGGCGCTCTGGTTCCGATGCTTTTGCGCCGCTTTGGCCAGGATCCGGCCACCGCCTCATCGATCATTCTCACCACGGTAACGGATGTTGTGGGATTCTTTTCTTTTCTGGGTATTGCGTCGCTGTTTGCGCCGCTGATGGCTAAAACCGTGACGTGACCTCGGCCCCCACGTCAGAGATTCTGTTTCAAAATTGTCTTGATTTCGCGCACGTGCCCGACGCTAGCCGGTCCTGAATCCGACACAAGTTGCTCGTAGCCGCCGAGCATGACTGCCAAGTCTTCCAGGGAGGTCAGGTTTTTCAGTTCACTGAGCACATCATTTTCACTGCCTGGCAAATGAGCATGCACATAGTCTGATATCAAATCAACCGCCTTGGTCAACGCCGCAGACTCGCCCCGACTCGACTCATCCAGCTGGGTCTGAAGTTGCGTGGTCGCAGCGAAGCCCCACGCCAACGGGTTCCGTTTGGGCGTCGTCTGTACAAAATCACCGCTGCGTGACGCCATCTCCGTTGCAGCCCAGTCTGCCACGCCACTGGCAGTTTGCTTGAGCCGCTGGCGCTCTTCGCTCGGCATATCGACATTGAGTTTGACGCGGCTCACCAGACCAGCCGGCACGCGTTTGATCAGACCCGCAGACTCCAGCGACGTCAGGAGCACCGCAACATCGCCATAAGCCTTGAGATTTTCGACATACATCCTGGTCGCCGTCTTGCCATCGATGACGCGAAGAAGTGATTTAAGCTTGCGCGGAAGCGTCGACTGCGCGTTGTATGCAGCCCATTGACCTTCTTCCGTGCGTGCATAAATAGACATGGTGTCGGGACAGTGAAGCCGGGGATCGGCGTTGCGGGGCGTCCAATGACGTGCACCGGGAGTGCTATCAAATTATATAGCGCCCTTCTGCCTGGGCCGACTACAGGTCAGACAGCCGATCCGCCGCGCAACAATGGCTTATCCCGCCAGCAACGCCGCATTCCCGCCAGCCGCCGTGGTGTTGACGGTGATCGTCTGCTCCGCGCAGAAGCGATACAGGTAGTGCGGACCCCCTGCTTTGGGGCCGGTGCCCGACAGGCCTTCACCCCCAAACGGCTGCACGCCCACCACCGCGCCGATCTGGTTGCGGTTGATGTACACATTACCCACGTGGGCCGCGCGGGCCAGCGCCTGCGCCCTGGAATCAATACGGGTCTGGATGCCGATGGTGAGACCATAGCCCAGCGCGTTGATTTGCTCAATCACCGTTTGCGGGTCTCCGCTCCAGCGCACCACGTGCAGCACCGGGCCAAAGATTTCCTGTTGCATGTCAGCGATGGATTTCATCTCGAAAGCCTGCGGTGCAATCATGTTAGCTATCGTTGTTGTAGCCGTCTTT
>JAHEBY010000264.1 GCA_024642025.1 Comamonadaceae bacterium
TTCTCTTTGTGCTGTTTGGCTCCCTGTTGGACAGGGCCGGCGCGGGCAACTACTTCATTCAGTCGGCTTTTGCCCTGCTGGGCCATATGCGTGGCGGTCCGGCCAAAGCGGCCGTTGTATCGTCAGCCGCGACCGGCATCATCTCGGGCTCCTCCATTGCCAACGTTGTGACAACTGGCACGTTTACGATTCCGTTGATGAAACGGGTTGGCTATCGGGCTGATCAGGCTGGAGCGGTCGAAGTCTCGAGCTCAGTCAATGGCCAATTGATGCCCCCGGTGATGGGTGCAGCGGCTTTTCTGATGGTGGAGTATGTCGGGATACCGTATACCGAAGTCATCAAACACGCCTTTCTTCCCGCGATTATTTCGTACATCGCGTTGTTTTATATTGTTCACCTGGAGGCTCTAAAGGCGAACCTTCAGGGGCTCCCCCGGAGATCCCAGGCCACCGCAATCCAGCGACTGGTATCTTTTGGGTTGACCGTAAGCGGATTTGTAGTGTTGGCGGGCCTCGTGTATTACGGTGTTGGCTGGATGAAGTCGGCGCTGGGCGCCGCGGCGATTTACGTCATTGGCATCGCGGTGCTGGCGGCCTATATTGGCTTGCTATGGATCGGTTCGCGCCAGCCAGAATTGAAGCTCGATGATCCCAACGCACCCGTTTTCGAGCTTCCTGAAACTGCACCCACGCTGAAGTCGGGGCTGCACTATCTTCTCTCAGTCGTCGTGCTGATCTGGTGTCTGATGATCGAGCAGCTATCTCCTGGCCTGTCAGCATTCTGGGCCACACTGTTCATGATCTTCGTCATGCTCACGCAGCGCCCACTGATCGCGGCCCTGCGCGGTCGCCATGAGTACAGCAACGCGTTCAAGCTGGGGTTTGCCGACTTGATTGGCGGCCTTGAGGCTGGCGCACGCAACATGATCGGCATTGGCGTTGCTACCGCGGCGGCCGGTATTATTGTGGGCACGGTGTCCTTGACAGGCATTGGCCTCGTGATGACCGAAGTGGTCGAGCTGCTGTCGGGTGGCAACCTGATGGTAATGCTGGTGCTAGTCGCAGTCGTCAGCCTGATACTGGGGATGGGATTGCCAACGACTGCAAACTACATCGTGGTGTCCACCTTGATGGCGCCCGTGGTGGTTGAACTTGGCGCACAAAGTGGCCTCATCGTGCCGCTGATTGCGGTTCACCTGTTTGTGTTTTACTTTGGCCTGATGGCCGACGTAACGCCGCCAGTGGGTCTGGCGTCGTTCGCAGCCGCTGCGATAGCACGGGCTGACCCCATCAAGACGGGCGTGACGGCGTTTTTCTACAGCATGCGCACGGCTATTTTGCCGTTTCTGTTTATCTTCAATACCCAACTCCTGATGATCGGCATCGACGGACCGTGGCACCTGGCGCTGACCATCATCAGTGCCACGGCAGCCATGCTGATATTCGCAGCGGCAACACAGGGCTATTTTCTGACCCGCTCCAGATGGTGGGAATCCATCGCGCTGCTGGTCGTAACGTTCACGTTGTTCCGGCCCGGATTCTGGTGGGATATGGTCTACCCACCATTTGAGAACGTACCATCCAGCCAGATTATGAAAATCGTGGAAGACGCTCCCGCTGGCGCCGGACAACGCATCTGGATTGAAGGTACCAACATTGACGGGAAAGATATTCGCAAAGGTGTGCTGTTGCCCTTGGGTGACAAGGCACCAGCGAGAGAGCGGCTCGCGGCAATTGGGCTGACGGTTGTTCCACTGGGTACTGACATGCAAATTGCCCAGGTCAAATTTGGCTCTCGCGCTGAAAAGCTCGGCCTTGAACAGGGCTTTAACGTATCAGGTGTCGAGGTGCCGACCCAACGGCCCGACAAGGAGTGGATGTTTCTTCCCGCGCTGGCTCTTCTGGCTGGGATTGTCTTCCTGCAACGAGGCCGGGCTGGGCGGGAACGCCCACTGTCGGCCAAACCCGCCGTGTAGCCCAAGCAGGCTAAAGGCTCCAGATCCAGATTGACACGTCAATAGCTATATTTATAATAGCTATAGATCAATACTCTACGGGGGCTAGTGGCCGATTTGTCTCTTATATAGCCACGCCGAGCTGCCGCAGGTACGCGGTGACGTCACCGCTGATCGGGCCGACCGCACGGGCTTTTTCGGCCATCACCTTTGCCGCACCCAGCTGGCTGGTGGCCGCCAGTGAAACCGCGGCGCCGAGCATCCAGCGCGGTTCGCCAGACTGAATCGCCAGCGCCTTTTGATAGGCATCAATCGCTTCCTGGTGCAAACCAAGGCGTTGGGCTGCGTTGGCCCGCACGGCCCACAGATCTGCCTTTGCCACAATGGCGGGCTCAAGACGCTGTAGCAGCTCCAGCACGTGCCGGGTCTGTCCTTCGGCCAGCTCCATACGAGCCAGTTCGCGCACAATGGGTATGACATCCGAAATCGGCGCCCGAGCCAGACCGTCGCGCAACAAAGTAATAGCCGGATCGCGCGAACCATCCAGCCATAGCCGCTGGGCCTGAGCAGTAATCTCCAGCGCGGATAGCTCGCGCCGTACGGGAGCGATTGGTGTTGTGACGCCCGGGACAATGGAGGCAAGAGCCGGGGGAGCGATAGCCGCCACCTCCTGGGCACGGGTATTGGGAGCTCTGGCGGGCATTGGCAATGGCGCGGCGGGGGTCGCATCAGCCACTTCAGGCTGCGTTACAACGTTCCTGGAACTTTCGCGCGTGATCACTTCGGGCTTGCGCACTGGCCTCGCGAGAGCCTGCGGCGGGTTTTCAATCAGCGCGGCCATCGTCAAAGCCATCGGCTGGGCTAACAGCTCAGCGGCAAGGGGTCCGACGATCGATTTCACGAGCGGCTCGATCGCAACCGGCTGGATGGAAGCCGCCGCTGGCTCGACCCGAACCATAGGCTGCGGTACAACTTTGGGCAGCACGGCGGCTTCGGGTTGTTGCGTCCACCATATCAGGCTGACCACACCACCCAACGTCAAGCCAAAAACTGGCCAGATGGATTTTTTTGAGAACCCGGAATTGACAGGCTTCTTCGACGGTGCAACCGTCGAAGTACCCACCAGCAGCCCAGTTTGGGGCAAGCTGGCGGGCGCCCCGTGCCTTGCCGCGCCTGCCAGCAACGGCTGGTCCAGGTTGCGCAGCATCTGATTGATGACACTCATTGCAAACCCCTGTGCGCAGGTGCAGGTACCGCGAGCGGCCAAAAATTGTTTTTACGCAGCGACGAGGCAATGCGATATCGCCACCAGGGCGATTGAAGTTCCAGACCATTGGTGTCGGCAGCAGCCAAACGCGCATGGCGCGCAGTAATTTGATATGCACTCTCGCCGTATGCCAACATCAGGCACTTGTTGGCCAACACATTGAGCAAACGCGGCACGCCACGGCTAAAGCTGGCCAATGCCCGGGTCGCGTCCCCCCGAAACTCCGCCGAATGATTGGCGTCGTCCCGGGTGGCAGTTGCCAGCCGGTGCGCCAGGTAGGCCGGCACGCGGTCAAAAGGCATTGGACCCAAATATTCGCTGAACGTAATTCGCTGCATCAGCTGCCGTATTTCCGGGCGCGCCAGCTTGATATCCAGTTCCGGCTGCCCCAGCAATACGATTTGCAACAACTTGCGCTTTTCAGTCTCCAGATTCGACAGAAGGCGCAGGCCTTCAAGAGTCCCGATGGGAATCGCCTGCGCTTCGTCTATGCAAAGCACCACGCGGCGCCCTGCAGCGGCATGCTCGAGCAGACGGGTTTGCAGCGAATCCAGAATCCGGAAAGGAGCACCATCTGGCGGCTGCTCGATACCCAGCTCGCGGCAAAGTGCGAGCAACAGGTCCATCATTTTCATCGCAGGGTTGGGGATGTACGCTGTCACGCACTCGGGTTGCAACACCTTGAGCAACTGGCGGCACAACACCGTTTTGCCGCAGCCCACATCCCCCACAATTTTCAGAAATCCCTCTCCACTGCGCAGTGCAATCAACAAAGTGTTGAGCGCCGCCTGCATCCCGTCGTGCGGGTAGAAGTACGCCGTATCCGGAGTGATGGAAAACGGCGCTTCGCGCAGAGAGAAGTGCTCCAGATACATGTCACTGCACCACAGCGCTATGGCCCGTCGTGTTGACCGATCCGTCGACCCTGACCACCCGGGCCCGCACGACGTCCATATCAGCCAGCGCCATGCGGGCGCGTTCGGTTTGCTGTTCCCAATCCTGTTGCGAGCGGATGATGGTGGGCTTGATGAGCACGATGACTTCCTTCTTTCGCCCGGTGTTGGCCCGGTTGCCCAGCAAAGCCGAAATGCCAGGAAGATTCGCCGATCCGGGCAAGCCCGACGTACTGCGATTGGTTTCGAGCTGCATAAGTCCTCCAATGGCCACAATCGCGCCGTCCTGAATTCGCACCATCGTATCGGTCTCATTCACACT
>JAHEBY010000265.1 GCA_024642025.1 Comamonadaceae bacterium
TGGCGCAAACAGGTCGACCTGCGCCTTCTCTTCACCCGCTCGCGCCTCCAGCGCACCCAGCGCCTGGCGGGCGTGGTTCAGCACGGCGGCGGGCATGCCGGCCAGTTTGGCCACCTGAATGCCGTAGCTTTTGCTGGCGGGGCCGGCTTGCAGCTCGTGCAGAAACACAATGTCGGCGCCCGATTCCACCGCGCTCACGTGCACGTTCACCGCGCCGTGGTGTTTGGCGGGGAACTCGGTCAGCTCAAAATAGTGTGTGGCAAACAGCGTGAAGGCCTGGGTTTTGTCGTGCAGCTGCGTGGCGATGGCCGAGGCGAGTGCCAGGCCGTCAAAGGTGCTGGTGCCGCGGCCAATTTCGTCCATCAGCACCAGTGAATGCGTTGTGGCGGCATGCAGAATCTGCGCGGCTTCCAGCATCTCCAGCATGAAGGTGGATTGCGCGTTGGCCAGATCATCAGCTGCACCAATGCGGGTGTGGATGGCATCAATCGGGCCCAGCCGGCAACTGGCTGCTGGCACGTAGCTGCCCATGCTCGCCAGCAGCACGATCACGGCAATCTGCCGCATGTAGGTGGATTTGCCGCCCATGTTGGGCCCGGTGATGATCTGCATGCGGTGTTTGCCGCCCAGGCGTGTGTCGTTGGCAATGAATGACCCACTACTTGATTGAGCCAGTCGCGCCTCCACCACCGGATGGCGGCCCTGCTCAATATCGATGCATGGTTCCTTGACAAACTGTGGCGCGCACCAGCCCAGTGTGAGCGAGCGCTCGGCCAACGCGCACAGCACGTCCAGCGCGGCCAGTGCGTGGGCGGTGCGGGTGAGGGCGGGCACAAACGCCTGCAGCTGGTCCAGCAGCTGCTCAAACAGCCACTTTTCGCGCGCCAGCGCGCGCTCCTGGGCGCTCAGGGCCTTGTCTTCAAACGCCTTTAGCTCGGGCGTGATGAAGCGCTCGGCATTTTTGAGCGTCTGGCGACGCCGATAGTCGGCGGGTACCTTGTCAATCTGACCCTGGGTGACTTCGATGAAAAAGCCGTGCACCTTGTTGAACTGCACGCGCAGGTTGGCAATGCCGGTGCGGGCCCTCTCACGCTGCTCCAGATCCAGCAAAAAGCTGTCGCAATTGGTTTGGATGGCGCGCAATTCGTCCAGCTCGGCATCGAAGCCGGTGGCTATGACGCCGCCGTCGCGCACCAGTGCAGCGGGCTCTTCCATGATGGCGGCGGTGAGCAGGGGTCCACAGCCCTCTGGCGGGTACAAATTGCCAAAAATATATGCCAAATAGGCCTCTAGCCCCCGTCCACTATTGGCTAGTAGCTCTGTTTTATGTAGCGTTCTGGTCAACGCAACCAGTTCGCGCGGGCGCACCTGGCGCAGGGCGATGCGCGCGGTGATGCGCTCCACATCTGCCGCGCCTTTAAGCTCGCCACGCAGCGTTTGCCACAGGCCTTCGCGAAGTGCGGCAACGGCGTCGAGCCGGTTGCTCGCATCGGCACGGTCCCGCCTGCCTTCAAGCATCCACCGCTTCAAGAGTCGGCTGCCCATGCTGGTCATGCAGGTGTCCAGCAACGAAAACAGCGTGGGCGAGTCTTCGCCACGCAGCGTTTGGGTGAGCTCCAGATTGCGCCGGGTCGTCTGGGGCAGGTCAATCAGCTCGTCTTGCCGCTGCACGCGAATGCCGTGCAGGTGCGTTAATGGGCGGCCCTGTGCCTGCTCAGCGTAGCTCACCAGGGCAGCAGCTGCGGCGTGGGCTAGTGGCAAGTCGTCGGCCTGCCATGTGGCGAGCGTGGCAACCTTGAGAAGCTCAATCAACTTGCGCTGGCCCAGGGCGGCGTCAAACTGCCACTCCGGTCGGGCTTTCACGGCTGCGCTGAATGCGCCCGACTGCAAGAACCCCTTGATGCGTGCCTCAAAGGCGCTGGTAACGCCTGCACTAAACAGCACCTCACCCGGCCCTACGCGGGCCAGCCATTCGCCCAGGTCGTCCGGCAGGCATTCGGCCAGATGCACCTCACCCTGCGTGACGCTGAGCCAGGCCAGGCCGCAGCGGTTGCGCGGCCCCTGGTGCACGGCCAGCAGCACGGATTCGGATTTGTCGTTGAGCAACTCGGCGTCGCTCAAGGTGCCGGGCGTCACCACCCGCACCACCTTGCGCTCAACAGGGCCCTTGCCGGTGACTTCGCCCACCTGCTCGCAAATGGCTACCGATTCGCCCAGTTTGATGAGCTTGGCCAGATAACCGTCTACAGAGTGAAACGGCACGCCCGCCATCGGTATGGGTTGCCCGGCAGACTGGCCGCGCTGCGTGAGGGTGATGTCCAGCAGCGGGGCGGCCTTTTCAGCGTCGGCAAAGAACAGCTCGTAAAAATCCCCCATTCGGTAGAAAACCAGCGTGTCCGGGTAATCGGCCTTGATGCCGAGGTACTGGGTCATCATGGGGGTGTGTTGCGTGCCTGCTTCGCTCATCGCGGGAAGTCTATCAATATTGACGCGTACGTTGTTTGGGGGCGGGCAAGCATTTCTCGGGAAGTGCCAGCAGCTGTAGTTCGCGTGGATGCAGTTGTATAGTGGGGTTTCGCGGCGATACATTGGAGACTCATGGCGATTGATTTCGGCATCTTGCGTTCCGCCAGACCGGGCGAAAGCATGGCGGTGCTGAACCCCGAGCGGATGCTTCGTTCACTTTTTATTGAGTGTCCGCTAGCCATGGCTGTCAGCCGGCGCCGCGATGGGGTAGTGCTGGACGTCAATGCGCAATGGGAGCGCCTGACCGGGCACAAGAGGCAAGATGCAGTGGGGCGTACGGCCGCGGAACTTGGGTTTTGGGCCGACGACAAGGCCCGCTCAGCGGTTTTCGCAAATATTCCCGAAGGGGGGGCTGTACCCCAGATGGAGTTGTCGTATCGCACGCCTGCCGGAGAGCTTCGCGACATTCTGGTCGATTTTTCGCCTCTGGTTATTGACGGTGAACCCTGCATGATCGTTCACCACATGGACATGACCCCCCAGCGCAGTGCAGAGCGGGCTCTGCGCGTCGCCAACGAGCAGATGTATCACCAGCTGGAGCTCTTTCAGGGTATGGAGAGCCTGGCCCGGGTGGGCCATTGGGTGGCCCGCGACGATGGGAAAACGCCGTTTTGGTCAAATGGCCTGTATGCAATCGCCGATATGCCGGCGGGGAGTGTTGGCGACCTCGCCACCAGTCGCAGCGGGCTGGTTGAATCCGATAGAGCGCGATTCCAGGAAGCGCGAGACAAGGCCGATGGATCGATTGTGGAATACCGCTGGCAGCAGCCCAAGGGGGCTATTCGCTGGATGCGATCACGCATTCGTCGCCAGATGACTGCGTCAGGTGAACCCATTGTTCTTGGTGTGGTGCAAGATGTGACGGCCGAGCGCAGTGTCACCGAGGCGTTGCAGGAGAAGCTGGTCTTTATCCAGACGATTGCCGAACGCACCCCGGGCTTGGTGTTTCAGGCGCGTCGGCGGCGAGGGATCGGCTTTGAATTCCTGTTTGTCAGCGATGCGGTCAAAGACTTTTATCAAGTCTCCCCCGAACACTTCATCGCCCATGCGGACGATTTGATCCAGCGCCATCACAGTGAAGATTTGCCTGAGATGCTGCGGGCGTTCAAAGTTTCCGGATTGACGCTTTCACCGTGGAGCCAGGAATTTCGGCTGCAAAGAAACGGGGGCGAAATACGCTGGATGTTGGGGGATGCAACACCCGAACCCGAAGCCGATGGATCCATAGTATGGACGGGTTATGTCGCTGACATCACGCAGCGAAAAAAGGCTGAGGCAGAAGTTGAGCGGCTGGCCTTCTTTGACCCTCTCACCAATTTGCCCAACCGCCGGCTTTTGCTCGACCGGCTGAAACATGCACTGGCGGTCAATGACCGGGAGAATACAGCCGGGGCATTGCTGTTTATTGACCTCGACAATTTCAAGGACCTCAACGATACCCGCGGCCACGACGTCGGCGATATTCTTTTGCAGCAGGTCGCCCGGCGTCTCGAGGAATGTGTCCGCGAGGTCGATACCGTAGCCCGGTTTGGGGGCGATGAATTTGTCGTGATGCTCGACAGGATTAACGCCGAACCGACGAAAGTCCTTACGCACGTAGAAAACGTCGCGCGCAAAATTCAGGTGTCGTTGAACAGGCCTTACCTTATTCAGGCGCATGAACATTTCAGCTCACCCAGTATTGGCATTGCCGTTTTTCAGGACCAGACGGTCAGTGTGGAGGAGTTGCTCAAGCGGGCAGACCTTGCCATGTATCAATCAAAGGCTGCGGGACGCAACACGCTGAGATTTTTCGATCCAGACATGCAGGCGGTTGTGGCCCGGCGTGCCGCCATGGAGTCTGAGTTGCGAACGGGCATTGGCCGCAATGAGTTGCTGTT
>JAHEBY010000266.1 GCA_024642025.1 Comamonadaceae bacterium
CCGTGCGATAACCAAGGCTGCGCAGGTAGTGCGCATACGTAGGCACATCCGCTGCAAAATCTGCCGCGTTGTCATAAGCACCGATTTTTGAGGGCAACTGGCCGCTGACCAGGCTGAAACGCGACGGTGCACACAGCGGGCTGTTGCAATAGGCCGAGTCAAACACCACACCACCGGCAGCCAATTTGCCAAGGTGTGGCATCTTGATGGGCGACGCCGGGTCATGCATCGGCAGGATGGGCGCCGCCATCTGGTCGGCCATGATGAACAGGATGTTCGGGCGTTTGCCCAGGGCAGTAAGGTTCGCGGCATTTTTGGCCATGCTTGCTCCAGACAAAGTCAGACAATCGTTCATTGTTAAAGCAAGCTCACGCGTGGATGCACGCTACAGGCGACATCCGACACGCCACGGACGTCCGGGGGTCTTGAGGACCCCAACAGAAGCTTTACCGCCCGGCCGCCGCCTTCAGGAACTGCGCCTTGTCCGTGCGCTCCCAGGCAAACTCGGGCTCTTCACGGCCAAAATGGCCATAAGCGGCGGTCTTCTCGTAGATCGGACGCAGCAGGTCCAGCATCATGATGATGCCTTTTGGACGCAGGTCAAAGTGCTCAGCCACGAGTGCCGCAATTTGCTCGTCAGGGATGACGCCGGTGCCCTCGGTATACACGGTGATGTTCATCGGCTTTGCCACGCCAATGGCGTAGGCAACCTGAATCTGGCACTGGCGCGCCAACCCTGCGGCTACGATGTTTTTGGCGACGTAGCGCGCGGCATAGGCGGCAGAACGGTCTACCTTGCTGGGGTCTTTGCCGCTGAAGGCACCACCGCCATGTGGGCAGGCGCCGCCGTAGGTGTCCACAATAATCTTGCGTCCGGTCAGGCCACAGTCTCCTTGCGGGCCGCCAATGACGAAACGCCCTGTTGGGTTGACCAGGTAGCGGGTGTTTTGCAGCCACTCTTTGGGCAATACGGGCTTGATGATTTCCTCAACCACGGCTTCGATGAACGACGGCTTCATCTTGGTGCTGCTCTCGCTCTGGTCCGGGTGGTGCTGGGTGGATAGCACCACGGTGTCGATACTGTGGGGCTTGCCATCTACATACCGCATCGTGACCTGGCTCTTGGCGTCTGGTCGCAAGAAAGGCAGGCGCCCGTCTTTGCGCAGCTGGGCCTGACGCTCCACCAGGCGGTGTGCGTAGTAGATGGGCGCGGGCATCAGCTCTGGGGTTTCGTCGCAGGCGTAGCCGAACATCAAGCCCTGGTCACCGGCACCGGTGTTCAAGTGGTCGTCCGAAGCATGGTCTACTCCCTGGGCGATGTCGTTGCTCTGCTTGTCGTAGCAAACCATGACCGCACAGCCCTTGTAGTCGATGCCGTAGTCGGTGTTGTCGTAGCCAATGCGTTTGATGGTGTCACGTGCCACCTGGATGTAGTCGACATGTGCGTTGGTGGTGATTTCACCCGCCAGCACAACCAGACCGGTGTTGGTCAGCGTCTCGGCCGCCACGCGGCTGCGCGGGTCCTGCTTGAAGATGGCGTCAAGAATGGCATCGGAAATCTGGTCAGCCACCTTGTCAGGGTGACCCTCGGAGACGGATTCAGACGTAAAGAGAAAGTCGCTCGCCATGGTAAAAACTCCTAGTGTTGTTTCAAAGCATACGTTTTTGCGTTGCCTTGGGCTTTGGAGCTACGGCGAACGCTTTAGCAGAATTGTTTTTCGAGCCGTTCATTAAGATACAGGCTCTGGTCGCCCTGCAAGTAGTCCATAACTCGGCGACGCCTCTATTCTAACCAATGACTCAATCTGTCGTGATACCAGGCCCGTAACCCCCGAATGCCCCTCCTGTTTCGCCTGTTGTCACTTATGCCCCTGTGGCTGCTGCATGGCCTGGGCTCGGTCATAGGCTGGTTGGCGTTTATCCTGTCGCCCGTTTACCGTCAACGTTTTCTGGAAAATGCACGCAGCGCTGGCTATGCGCTGGCGGACGTGCGGGGGGCAATTGGTCAGGCCGGGCGCATGGTGGCGGAGCTGCCACGCCTGTGGATGGGCGCCCCGATCGAATGCCTGTGGGACAACGATGCTGCCATTGACCGGGCTTACGCCACAGGGCGAGGCGTTGTGTTTCTCACGCCGCATATGGGTTGCTTCGAAATTGCGGCGCGGGGCGAAGCCGAGCGCTACGGCAAGCGCTACGGACCGATGACGGTGCTTTATCGGCCGGCCAAACAGGCCTGGCTGGCAGGCGTGATGGCGTTGGCTCGCAACCGGCCAGGCCTTGAGACAGCACCCACCAGCCTGGCCGGTGTGCGGCAGATGATTCGCGCGTTGCGAGCGGGCAGGGCAGTGGGTCTGCTGCCAGATCAGGTGCCGCCGCTGGGAATGGGGCAGTGGGCGCCGTTTTTTGGGCGCGAGGCCTACACCATGACGCTGGCCGCTCGGTTGGTGCAGCAAACCGGGGCAGTGGTATTGCTGGCCTGGGGCGAGCGCCTGACGCTGGGACGTGGCTTCAAGTTGCACATCCGCGAGCTGACGGAGCCGCTGTCTGCCGACCTCGTGGCTGCCGTGAAGGAGATCAACCAGGCCATGGAGCAGTTGATTCGCGAGTGTCCGCAGCAATACCTGTGGGGCTATGCCCGGTACAAGCAACCGAGGGCGGAGGCGTGAAAACGACGTCCCCAACATGTTGAGCCGCTTCGGAATCGCACTGATGAGGCTTTCGGCCCGCTTGCCGCTGGGTTGGTTGCGCGGGCTAGGACGGGCGCTGGGCTGGCTGCTGTTTGCCTTTGCAAAAAAGCGGCGGGACGTGGTGCGGATCAATTTGAGCCTGTGTTATCCGGAGGAGTCACCTGCGCGCATTCGCACCCTGACTGTGCAGACTTTCATCTACTTTGCCCAGGCTTGGCTGGACCGTGGCTGGCTGTGGCATGGCGATCCGCAAACTGTGCGCGAGCGCCTGCAAATCACGGGAGCCCGTCACGAGCTGGAAAGCAGCGAGCCGACGGTGATTTTTTCACCGCACTTTGTCGGGCTTGACGCGGGCTGGACGGCGTTGACACAGCAGATGCAGCACGAGTTCACCACGATCTACTCCAACCAGTCCAACCCTGCGCTGGACGCATGGATTTTGGCCGGCCGCCAGCGCTTTGGCCACGCGAGGCTATTTGGCCGGGCTGATGGCGCCAAGAAAATTGTCTCGGCATTGCGGCGGGGCGCGCCGCTTTACCTGTTGCCAGATATGAATTTCAGTCTGGAGGAATCGGTTTTTGTGCCGTTTTTTGGGGTGCCGACGTCAACCTTGCCGTCGCTTTCGCGCTTTGCGCGACTGGGCGGCGCCAAGGTGGTGCCGGTGGTGAGTTGTCTTACGGCCTCGGGCTACGACATTCGCGTATTGCCGGCTTGGACCAACTACCCGACGAAAGATCTGGCAGCAGACGCGGCGTACATGAACGAATGTCTGCAGTCCTATATTGATGAAATGCCAGCCCAATACTATTGGGTTCACAAGCGCTTCAAGGTGCGCCCGGACGGACAGCCGTCGGTATACGGTTAGTGGGCCCCCATGTGCCGACTTGACGGAAGTCGCCGAGCGACCTGCCACAAAGAATGCTGGGGGGCTTGAGAATAAGCTCCTGAATTCACTGGATATTATGCTATATAAATAGTAGCTATATGCTCATTCTCCACGGGGGCTATCTCTTAAAAACAAGGGATCAATTCTCTTGTTTTACTGATCCTGGTGGCCTTGACAGTCAGTCCGCGATATTCAGCTCTTCATATCGCTGGCCAACATCACATCACTCTCAACGACATCCGCTACTGGATGCGCCCACAGCCAGAGCAGCTCCGCAACGCTCTCAATCCCGATGCGCTTGGTGGCGGAAAACAGCCTGACCTCGCCCCCGCCCGCCTGCAGATTCATGATGGACACGGCTTTGGTTTGTTCGCTGCGGTTGAGCTTGTCGGCTTTTGTCAGAACGACCAGAAACTTCAAGCCTTCGGCAACCCGGGGGCGAATCACGTCCAGTAAAATTTCGTCCAGTTCGGTCAGGCCGTGGCGCGGATCGCACAGCAGCACGATGCCCTTGAGGTTTTCTCGCGTCACGAGGTAGTTGGCCATCACCTGCTGCCAGCGAATCTTGTCCTGTTTGGGCACGGCGGCGTAGCCATAGCCGGGCAAATCGGCCAGCACCGCGTCGGTAACGCCCTGCTTACCGAGGGAAAACAGGTTGATATGCTGGGTTCGCCCGGGCTTTTTGGAGGCAAATGCCAGCTGCTTTTGCTGTGTGAGGGTGTTGATGCAGGTCGATTTGCCCGCATTGGAGCGGCCTACAAACGCGATTTCAGGCACGTCCAGCGCAGGCAAAAAGTGCAGTTCCGGGGCTGTCGTGAGAA
>JAHEBY010000013.1 GCA_024642025.1 Comamonadaceae bacterium
AGACGGCATCGGCAGCAGCAATGTCAGCCACATTGCTGCCGAGTGCGCAGTGAGAAGCTTGCTGGACGACTATTACTGCACCCCTGCAGCGTGGCCGGTGAAACGCTCGGTCGAGCGGGTCATCACCGCATCCAACGCATGGCTGCATTCCCGGACCCGGCAGAGCCAGTACCCGCATGATTCGGACCGGGGCTATGTGTGCACACTCAGTGCGCTGGTCATCAAATCAAATACAGCACACATTTTTCATGTGGGCGATACACGCATATACCGCGTTCTGCCCGATACGCTTGAGCAGCTCACGACAGATCACCGGGTCCGGGTGTCATCCGATCAAAGCCATTTGAGCCGGGCGGTGGGCTTCAATCCACAGATTGAAATTGACTTCACAGTCCTTCCAGTTGAGGTTGGCGACATATTCCTGCTGGCGTCGGATGGTGTGTACGAGCATGTTGACCCTGCGTTCGTAGTCCATGCCATTAACCAACGCAAGGATGATCTTGAAGGCGCGGCGCGCGATATCGTCGACGCGGCGTTCAATGCTGGTAGCACGGATAACCTGACCGTGCAGATTGTCCGGGTAGACGATCTGCCGGGCCCTGATGTTGTCGACATCGAGCCGCATCTACCAAGAGTGGCGCAAATGGCAATTCCACCGATTCTTGACGCTCGAACCTCTTTTGACGGCTACACCGTGGTACGGGAGTTGCACGCCAGCAGCCGCAGCCATATTTACCTCGCGACGGACCCGGACAGCCATTTGCCGGTTGTGTTGAAAACGCCGTCAATCGACCTGCAGTCAGATCCAGCGTATCTGGACCGGTTCCTGCTGGAGGAATGGGTGGCCAGGCGCCTCAACAGCGCGCACGTCCTGAAGCCTTGTGCGCAGACCCGGCCGCGCAATTACCTGTACGTTGCAACGGAATACATCGACGGTCAGACGCTTGAGCAATGGATGAGAGATAACCCCAGGCCTGACCTTGAAACGGTGCGTGGGATGGTTGAACAGATCGCCAGAGGTTTGCAGGCTTTCCACCGGCTTGACATGCTGCATCAGGACTTGAGACCGGCCAACATCATGATTGACAAAACGGGCACGTTAAAAATTATCGATTTCGGCGCCACGCTCGTAGCCGGGATCTCGGACATGGCCGGCATCAACACCCAAAGCGGAATTTTGGGTACAGCGCAGTATTCGGCGCCGGAGTACTTTTTGGGCGAAATGGGCTCGTCCCAGTCCGACCTGTTTTCGTTGGGAGTGATCACCTATCAACTTTTGTGCGGCAGACTGCCTTATGGCTCCAAGGTCGCGGCCGCCCGCACGCGGCTTGCCCAGCGAAACCTGCAATATGCGTCAGTTCTTGCCGAGGATCGCGAGATTCCGTCCTGGATAGATGGCGTCTTGCGTAAAGCGGTGCATGTAGATCCTTTAAAGCGCTACAGTGAGCTTTCGGAATTCATTTACGACCTGCGCCACCCCAACACCGCATTTTTGAGTCAGGCGCGTTTGCCGCTCGTGCAGCGTAACCCGGTGGCGTTCTGGAAATCGTTGTCCCTTATCCTTGCCGCCATGCTGCTCTGGCTGGTGTATGTGCAATACGGTCGTGTGTGACGCTGTCGGGAGTCTTGGCTGTTGACATGGCTTCCATGTCAACGCCGCTGCTCAAACTCTCTGTCCCGCGACCCCAGCACGGCTGCAGCAAGACTGGTCAACTCGCGCGTCAATAGCTCCAGCAGGTCTTCCATCGTGACGATGCCGGCCAGCCTGCCCGCATCGTCGACGATGACTATCCGGCGCAATCGGTTGACCCGCATCAATTCAATAGCGTCCAATGCGTCCATGTCAGGCGAAGCGCTGACCGGGTCAACGGACATGATGTCACCCGCGGTGAACAGCTCGGGGTCAAGGCCTTCAGCCATCAACGCCAGAACCAGATCCCGGTCAGTCAGGATGCCAACAGGCCGGGACTTGTCCCTGGCATCGACCACCACCAGTGAGCCCACATGATGTTGCCTCATCAAACCGGCTGCTACCAGCGCGGTGGTTTCTGGCTCCACAACGGCGACAACTGATGTGGCGAATTCTTTTAGTCGGGTAGACATGATGAACTCCTCAAATGGCTTGTGAAACAGCATAGGGCAACATCCTGGCCATCGCGTTTGATCTTGCTCAAAGTTGGCGTCTTCATCAGACCATGTTCAAAGCAATGGGTATGCGTTTTCGGCCGAAGCTACCGTGTTTCTCACCAAACCTGCCGGCCAGGGCTTTGCCACAGTCCGGGCATCTCCCGTCAGACGTAAGCCGATACTGCCGGATCTCGTACCAGTCACGCGTGATCAACGTTGCGCCGCAGCCGCTGCAAAACGTGCAATCGCCTTCGGCGTGGTGAACGTTGCCGGTGTAGACGTGGTACAGGCCCACTTTCAGAGCAATGTTTCGCGCGCGAATTAGGGTTTCAAGTGGCGTAGGCGGCACGTCCACCATCTTGTAGTCCGGATGAAACGCCGAAAAATGCAGGGGCACATCCGGGCCCAAGTATCGAAGGATCCATTGGCACATCGCCGTCAGTTCCTCGTCTGAATCGTTCTTTCCAGGGATGAGCAAGGTCGTGATTTCCAGCCAAACGCCGGTTTCGCGCTTCAGGTAGATCAGCGTGTCAAGCACGGGCTGCAGGTGGGCGCCCGTGAGTTTGAAATAAAAGTCTTCGGTGAAGGCCTTAAGGTCTACGTTCGTTGCATCCACTTTGGCAAAAAAGTCGCGCCGGGGTTTGTCATAGATATACCCTGCCGTAACCGCAACGGTCTGAATGCCTCGGGCATGGCAGGCGTCCGCCACATCCATCGCATATTCGGCAAATATCACGGGGTCGTTGTAGGTGAAGGCAACGCTTTTGCAGGATGATTTCGCTGCGGCGTTTGCGATGGCTTCAGGCGACGCCTGATCCATCAGCGTGTCCACATCCCTGGACTTGCTGATGTCCCAGTTCTGGCAAAACTTGCAGGCCAGGTTGCAACCCGCCGTGCCAAAGGACAAGACACTGGTGCCCGGATAGAAATGATTGAGCGGTTTCTTCTCTATCGGGTCAATACAAAAGCCGGAAGATCTACCATAGGTGGTAAGGACCATGCGGTCTCCCTGCCGCATGCGCACAAAGCAGGCGCCGCGCTGCCCTTCATGCAACTTGCAATCGCGGGGACACAGGTCACATTGAACGCGACCATCATCTGAAAGGTGCCAGTAGAGGGCGGGATGCGCCGGGTTCTTCATGCTGTCGCCTTTGGCGGCTCTTTCCATTTGTTGACGGTATAGCGGCTCAGGCGAACGCCATCAGCCCAGAAGTTGCGGGAGAAACCTGCTTTTTCCTTAAGATGTGCCAGAAAGAGATCTGCCTCGGGCAATTGCTCCCACACTTGTGGCAGGAAAGTACTGCGCCGTGTGCCGAACTCAAACACGACGCCGTCAATGCCCGGGCGCAGTTGTGCCAATGCCTCAATTTCCGAGCCAAATACAAGCGGTTCAGCCGAGGAGAGAACCGAGACCTCTATGTTGGTCTGATCCAGCTCGGGCGCAGTTAACGGCGGGAAGCGAGGATCATGAAAGGCTGCTGCCATTGCGTTCGACCTTATGTCCTCTATGAGACTACGTTTTGCCTCGAGGCTGCCGATACATCCGCGCAAGTCGCCATGCTTCATCAATGTTACGAAACATGCGCCGGGCTGGTGCAACCATGCCGGTGTACCGCCGACGATTTGATTTTGACTATGGTCAAGCGCCCCAGCAATCGCCGATCGGGCAATGGCAAGTACGGCGGCGCCGGATTCAGGCGGCAGCATGCCTTGCTTCGGCAAAAGCGATGGACGCATAGCCCACCACGCGCCCCTTGTCGCCGCCCATGTCGCCTGAGTTGCACTTCCCCAGCAGGCGGGCACGCAGCCCGCGGTGCTGGCCCGCACGAAGCAGGCCGTTGACGGGTGTACCACCGCACGCCTGCTCCTGACTTATTGGGCCGCGTCCGTGCAGGATTTGCTCGACGGTCTCATCATCCACTCTTTGTGCGACCGAATAGGGCAGAAAGTGCGACAAATCGGAACTGATCACGATCAAGGTCTCGGATCCTCCCCATAGTGCTTCAATGACCGCGGCAACTTCTGTCGCCGAGGCTTCTCCGACGGCCAGTGGCACCAGTTTGAAATCTTCCAGAACCGTTTGCAGGAATGGCAACTGCACTTCAAGCGAATGTTCCTGCGCGTGGGCAGCGACGCTCTCGATGACCTGCGGGAAAGCCTTTAATGATTCAATAGCCTTTGAGTCAAGTTCAATTTCGCCAAGCGGTGTCGAAAACGCCGAAACACATGGTAGCGCCAAGCCGCGCACCCGGACTCGATGTACCGGACCCAGCAAGACGACTCGGCGAATGACGCTTCGCATCGATGCAAGTTGGGCATAAGCCAGGGCGGCGGTTGATCCCGAATAGGTGTATCCGGCGTGAGGCACGATCAATGCCTTCGGAGGCTTGATGGCGTCGTCCCTGTTGTCATGTATTGCCTGCGTGTTCGCGGCGGACAGCAGACCAGCCACGTCCCGGGAAAGCGCGTTTGCTGTTGCTGGGTAGAAGCTGCCGGCAACGGCGCTTGGACGGACTGAGTGCATGCTTGTCACCTTGCCATTTCAGCCCAAACCCAACATCCTGTCTTTTGATAGAAAGTACTTTTTGGCAAAGGCCACGATTTGAGGGTCAGTCGGGTGGTCAACTGTTTCCACGCCAACGATCTGGTCACTCATGCCAGAGTCGTGACGTTGGACGTGTTTGATCAATTGCAGTTTGGCGTCGGCCGGTCCAAGCACCAGGACTTCTTGGGCGCCTTGTAGCGCCTCGACAATGGAGTGGTAATAGCCCTGATCTTCAAGTGCTCGATTCGAACCCCGGTGACTGGAGCCTCGTGGTCCGCTTTTCGAGTGCAAGTTGACGTGAGGTCGGCCCGGCTTGACGATCGATTTTTCAACATCATCCGCGCTGATGTGCATGACATGCGCCTCAGAATGATCGAGCCAAACCACTGCATGGTAATGAGACATGGAGACCTTTCCTGCCAGTTGAACAAAACCTCAGCTTAGGCCTGTCTTCAATTGGAGTGTTGATGAAAATCAACATACCATGACCTGCAGCGGGATTGTCAGCGGTGCAGGTCGAACAACTCCGCGCCGCGCTTCATGAGGCCGCGTGCAATGACGGTCCGGTGGATTTCGCTGGTGCCATCAAAGATTCGGTATATGCGAGCATCCCGGTAATAGCGCTCGATGTCCAGTTCCTTGCAGAAGCCCATGCCACCAAAGATCTGAACGGCGCGGTCTACCACGCGGCCGAGCATCTCGGCCGCGTGCACTTTCACCATGGAAATGTGATGGCGCGCATCCTGGCCAGCATCAAGCATCCAGGCCGCGTGCAGTACCATCCAGCGCGCTGAGTTAACCTCGATCACACTGTCTGCCAGCATTTGTTGAACCATCTGAAACTGTCCAATGGCTTGCCCGAACTGCTTGCGTTGGCCGCAATATTGCACCATCTTCTCAAGCACATGGCTTGCTTTGCCAACTGCGCGGGCCCCGACCTGGGCCAGACGAACCTGCCCAAGCACCTCCATGGCCATCTGAAACCCCTTTCCCTGCTCGCCCAGCAGGGCTATCGGCTCAAGCATGACGTTGTCAAACCACAGTTCCAGATGGGCCGTGCCGCGCAGCCCCATCATTTTTTGATCTTTGCCGCAAGAGAATCCGTTCAAGCCTTTGTCCACCAGAAACAGGCTGATTTCGTTCTCGGCAGTTTTGGCCGACACCAGAAAGAAATCGGAAACGTCCGCGTCGCTGATGAAGTGTTTGCTTCCGTTCAACACCCATCCCTGATCGGTTCGCTCGGCACGGGTCTGAATGCCACGTGCATCTGACCCTGCGCCGGGCTCTGTGATGGCAATGGAGCATACGCGGTCCCCGCGTACACAGGGAGCCAGCCAACGATCGATTTGTGCGCCCCGGCATGCCAGAAGGGCTTCATAGACGTTGCCAAATGCCCTTCGGATCAGAATGTCCGAGGTGTGGCCAAACTGTTCTTCACATAACATGCGGTCCACTGCGCACAGGCCGCCACCACCAAGTTCCGTCGGCATGTTCAGTGCGTACAGACCAACCGACTTCGCTTTCTGATGTACCCGCAGGGCCACATCCTTGGGCAGCAGGCCCTGTTCTTCAACGCCAGCCTCCAGTGGCTGAAGCTCCTCACGAATGAATCGCCGTACAGTGTCGATCAGCATTTTTTGCTCGTCGGTCAATCCAAAATGCATCCCGGCTCCTGTTTGGTCAAGTTGCAGGTGCCAGATTGGTCGCCTCACTCCAGTTGACCAAAGCCAGCTGGGCCCGCGTCAGATCTCCAGCCCGGGCGGCCAGTGCCGGGTCGAACCACTCCTGGGCCGCTTCGCTCGAGAGTGTGGCCCGCATGGCAGCCAAATTTGCGCCCATGCGAGCCGCGTCAATTTTCAAATACGGCAACGCGCCGGCCATGGCCCTTGCGCTGCCGTGGGTTGACATCAACAGGACCGGCCATTCGGCCAGCTCGGCCTGCCAGGCACCCAGCGCACGCTCATGCTCCTGCGGCATGGAGGCCAGCAGGGCGGCAACGCGCTGGGGCACACGCTGAGCGGCCACCAGAGCCACCATGCTGGCCACCGGGTTGTGTTTGTGTGGCATGTTTGACGGTCCACCACGACCGCGTTCTATGGGCTCCGCCAGTTCGCCAACTTCAAACTGACTCATCCACACCAAATCCTTGGCAATCTTGCCCAAACTACCTGTCAGCAGCCCCAACTCGCACCCTAGCGCCACCCACTCGTCGCGCTGGTTGTGCCAGCAGGAGACGGGTCGGGAGAGGCCGAGGTCTTTGGCCATCAAGCTGATTACCTCCTCTGCCTCGCCATTCATCCGATCCAGTGTGCCGACGGTGCCACCTAGCTGCAGCTTCAGCGCCCGAGGGGCGCATACCCGCAGACGGTCAAGGCTTCGCAGCAGGGGCGCCGCCCACCCAACGCATTTGAATCCGAAGCTGGTCACGGATGCGGGCTGAGTCAGGGTTCGCGCCAAAATGGGCGTATCGGCATACCGGTGGGCCAAGGTCAGCAAGGCTGTTGCTGACCGTTTGACGTCGGCCTCAACCGCCGCCAGCGCTTTGGAAGTCACCATTGCCATCGCCGTGTCGATGGTGTCCTGACTCGTACAGCCGTAGTGGACAAATGGCACGGCGGAAGGATTGAACAGCCCAACGGTCTCTTTCAGGCATTTGACCAAAGGAATGGCCAGACTTCCAGAGCGGGCGCTTTCCCGCACGATCTTGTCCACGTCAAACAATTCGACCTTGCAGGTGCCGACTATTGATTGCGCCGCCGGCTCAGGAATCAAACCGCATTTCGCCTGCGCGCGTGCAAGAGCTGCTTCAAAACCCAGCATCGCCTCGACAAAGGAGTGATCTCCAAATGCCTGCATGACCTCAGGCGTCGACAGAAATCCTTCGAATATGCTGCTCACGGACAAATCACCGGGATCTTTTTTTCTTCATCAGGCTTGAGTGTGGCGCTTCAACCGGATGCGGTTGGGTAACGGAACGGATCGACGCAGCACGCTTTCACCCAACCACAGGGCCGAACGGCGCGCCCGTTTCGTGACCGTAGCGAGAGGCATTTGCTGATAGTCGTCGTTGAACACTTCAAAGCTGTACGCGCCGCGGTAGCCAAGCGCATACAGTTTCAGAACCAATGCGGCCAGGTCCTGACTGTGCACCCCTTCACCCGGGAAAACGCGAAAGTGGCGCGCAGTGGCAATGCGCTCCTCAACAGATTTGATTTCATTCCACATGAAGTCGGCCAACTGCACCAGGAATATTTTTTCCGGGTCAAGCAGTTCAAGGGCGTCCAGTTCGGTCTTTGTGGCGAACATGTGAAACGAGTCAAGCCCGAGGCCGAGGTTTGGCATGTCGGCCTGCGCGACCACGTCCCAGGCTTGCGGAAACTCATTGATCGTGCGGCCCCATGACAGCGCCTCGTAGGCAACTTTGATGTTCATCGGTATTGCCAGCATCGCCAGCTTGCGCAGATCGCGTGCAAGCGCATCAGCATCCCCGGTAGCGTGCACTGAAGTGGAGGAGCAGGCCAGCATCAGCCGGCAGTCCAGCGCGTGGCACATCTCAAGCATGGATTTCGCAATGTCGATTTTGTAGTCGTGCAAATGACCCGACAGGCCTTCGAAGTCACGCAACACCTGAAAGCCTGTGACCTTGAGCCCGCTCACCTTGACCGCATCGACAGCCGCTTGCCACCCATTCGCATGGCCTACGAGGTCGCGCGCGGCAAGCATGACCTGTGTGAAGCCGGCCGCCCGGATGGCTGCGAGTTTGGCCTCCAGTGGACCCGCCAGCGAGATGGTGTCCATCCCGAAATCGTCAAAATTGCCTTCAAACTGGCTCATGGCGGATCAGCCTGCCGTTGCGGCGCGTTGATTGTGCACCAGCTCAAATGTGACGCTTCCCATAACGGTTCGGGTCAGGGCGCCCCGCGCAGCGGCCTGCTCGCCAGCTGAAGCGACAAATTCCACGCCACGCTCGCGCAAGGCTTCTACTGTGAGCTGCACGTTGGGGGCGCCGAGACCTATTCTCTGAAGGCTCTCGTCGTCTTCCACATCCAGCACGCCGGGCTCTGGCTCAATCAATTGCAGGAAGAAGCTTTTGCATGCACTTTGCAGGATGCGCCCTTTGGTCAGAATGCCGAAGCGTTGCGCGTCGGGAAGTGCCTGAAAGCCGAACAGTTCTGCGTAAAACTCGGTCCAGTCTTCAGTGCGGTCATTGCCGATGTATTGCACAACCCCGAAAAAATGTAGCCCTTCAATGGCTGGCGGATGCTGGTCTACCGTTGGTATGGGTGTGAAGTCTACGTCGTAAATGGAAAATTCCTTGTATCGATCAACGAAATAGATCCGGCTTGTTCCAACGCCGTGGATCGCCGGGATATTGAGCTCCATAACCTCGACCCGCGCCGGGACAGCCCAAGCGCCGCGTGCCAGGGCACGCTGGTAGGCCGCTGCCGCGTCGCGAACTCGCAATGCGATGGCAGAAATGACGGGTTGATCGGACAATGGGGCGTCGCTGCTGTGGGCATTGACTATGACGTTGATGTCGCCCTGACGGTACAGCAGCACTTCGCGCGAGCGATGGCGGGAGATCGGCCGAAAACCCATGCGTTCAAGGACCTGGCCCAATGCCTGTGGCTTGTTGGTTGCGTATTCAATGAACTCCACACCTTCAAGCCCCAGCGGGTTTGGGCCTTCATCGATGGCTTCGCGTTCAACGGCTGTGGCTAGATGGGAGTTCATGGTCGTGTCCGTTCAGGCTTGTTTCAGGTATCAGGCGTGTTCGCCAGTGTCAGCGGTACTCTCAACAACGGCCGCACCGCCAAGAAAGAGGCGTTCAATGTTGGGATCGGCCAACAGCTCTGAAGCCGGCTTTTGCAGCACCAACCGCCCGGACTCGAGAGCAATGGCCTCATCAGAAACTTTCAGCGCGCTCTTCACATTCTGCTCCACCATCAACACTGTGGTGCCCTGGTTTGCCAGTTTGCGCAACAGTTTGAATACATCCTGCACAACGATGGGCGACAGGCCAATAGAGGGCTCGTCAATCAGCAGGACTTTGGGGCGCAGCAGCAGGGCTCGCCCAATTTCAAGCTGCTTTTGCTCGCCGCCAGACAAGGCCGAAGCCTGACTGTGAATGCGCTCCTTCACCCGCGGGAAAAACTCCAGCACCTCGGGAATGCGCTCGTGTGTGGTTTTCATGCCCAGCGTGATGCCGCCCAGCTCCAGGTTTTGATAGACGGAAAGCTGCCCGAACAGATTTCTCCCCTGCGGTACAAAGGCAATACCTTTGGCCAGCAGTTCTTTCTGGGTCGCGCCGGCCACACTCTGACCATTCAGAAGTATGGCTCCCTGGCGTGGTTTGAGCAGACCAAACAGTGTTTTTAGCACCGTGGATTTGCCCGCCCCGTTCGGACCGAGCAACAAGGTAATGGAGCCGGTTTCGGCCTTGAAGCTCAGGTTGTTCAGGATCATGAAATCCTTGTATCCGGCCACGACATCATCAAATTCAATACACGTTGTCATATTCAGGCTCCCAGGTAGGCGTCAAGCACCTGCTTGTTGGCGCGGATTTCCTCAGGCGTGCCGATGGCCATCACCTGTCCTTCTACCATCACCATAATGCGGTGGCACAGATCCATCACGAAGTCCATGTTGTGCTCAATTACGACGAAACTGCTCTTCTTGGCCGCCGTGGGGTTGCGGTTCAGGTCCTTGAGCAGCGTACTGATACCACCCACCAGGCTGGGGTTGACTCCCGCACAAGGCTCGTCCAGCAAAACCAGATCAGGTTCGCTCATGAACGCCATGGCAATGTCAACGAGTTTCTGCTGTCCGTAACTTAGTTCGCCGGCTTTTTTGTCTGCCACGTGGCGAATGCGAAAGCGGTCGATCAGCGCATCCGCTTTCGTGCCAAGGCCCGAGTCGCCGGGGGCAAACATGCGGCCGAAGAGGCTGCCTTGATGTTCTTGTGCCGCCACCAGCAAGTTGTCGCGCACCGTCATCTTCCCGAACACCTGCAGCGTCTGAAAGGTGCGCCCAACGCCCCGGCGATTGAGCTCCATTGGCCCGCATTGGGTCACATCTTCGCCCTTCAGCTCGATGCGGCCGCCGTCAGGCGTGATCTGTCCGAGCATGCTGTTGAACAACGTAGTCTTGCCCGAACCATTTGGGCCAATGACGCCAAAGATTTCGCCGGGTTGCACTTCAAAACTCACGCCTCCCACCGCCTGGATGGCTCCGTAAGACTTCTTCAGATCGGTGACCTTGAGTAGCGCGCTCATGCTGACACTCCTGTTTTGCCGGCGGCTCGAGCCGCCGCCATACGGGCGGCACTCGCTTCTTTTGCCTGCTTTTTGGCCTTGATGCGATCGGGAAGACTTAGTAATCCTTCCGGCAGCCAGATCATCAAAAGCACGACGGCAGCGCCAAACAGCGGCAGGTACCAGTTGGCAACCCCTGGTACGTCACGCAGCCATTCCGGAACGATGACACCCACAGCGGCGCCAAGCAGCGGACCGAGAAAATACCCGGGCCCTCCCACTACGACCACGAGGTACATCATGATAGATGCACCAACCGCAAACGGGGCCGGCTCGATAAACTGGACCAAGGATGCAAACAATCCACCCGCAACTCCAGCATAGGCGGCGCCAATGGCGAAGCTCAACAGGGTGTAGCTGCGAACATCTATCCCCAGGCTTTCGGCTCGAATCGGGTTGTCCCGCAGTGCGGTAAAGGCTTTTCCCCAAGGGCTGCGCAACAAGCCCAGCAGCAGCAGGCCCAGCAGTACCGCGAACGCCAATACAAGATAGTAATAAGGCAGATTGCCATCCAGCGAAAAGCCGAAAATAGCCGGACGGTCTACGTGGTTGATGCCGAAGGTGCCGCCAGTCAACCATTCTTCATTGCGCATGATCAGCCACGCCGCCGTGTTAAAGCCCAGTGTGGCGAATGCGAGGTAAATGGTCTGAACCCGGAGCGCCGGGAATCCCAACCCCAAGCCAACGACGAAGCACAGCAACGCAGCGGCTGGCATGCCCAGCCACCAGCTGACACCGGCCTTGAGCAATATAGCCACCGTGTAGGCGCCGATGCCGAAGAATGCGGCATGTCCAAGAGACTTTTGCCCGGCGTAACCAACTGTGAGGTTCAGGCCCATGGTGGCAATGACAAACACAAGCCAGTAAGTAAACAGGTAAATGCCGTAGTTTTTGAGAAACTGGGGCAACACCACCAGCAAAGCTGCGAAAACGAACGTCAGGATAAGGGCATATTTCTTCATGGCAGCTCCTTCAGACTTTCCGCTCTTCTTTTTTGCCAAGTAGTCCCTGCGGCTTGAAAAGAATCACGATCATGAAAATGACCAAAGCGACAGCGTCCTTGTAGGCCGGAGAAATATAGGCAGCCGCCAGGTTTTCGCACACGCCGACAATCAGGCCACCCAGCAATGCACCGCGTGAATTGTTGAATCCGCCGATGATGGCAGCGAAAAACGCCTTGTTGCCCAGTCCCTCGCCCATGTCAAATTTGGCCAGGTAGGTTGGTGTAATCAATACAGCGGCGGCGCAGGCCAGCACTGCATTGATTGCGAACGTGTAGAAAATCATGCGCGGTACATTGATGCCCAGCACAGAAGCACTTTCAGTGTTTTGCGCGACCGCCTGCATGGCGCGGCCCGTCACGGTTTTGGCGAGAAAGGCCTGCGTACCAAAGACCAGCAAAAGCGCCAGCAACAGCGTGCCAACGTCGGCCAGCGTGATGGTGACCCCGGCAATATTGAAAAGCTTGTCTGCAAACAGTGCCGGAAACGGATGCGCTTCGGCGCTGTAGCCAGCCCTCACACCATTGCGCATGGCAATGGACAAACCAATAGTCGCCACCACAATCGGCATCATGCCGAACTTGAACAGCGGGTCCACGACCCCTCGTTTGAACAGCCACCCCAGCACGACGACCGCAACGATGACAGTCAACCCGAAACTCAGCACAAACGGAGCGCCCATGGCAATGAAGCCCAGCATGAGGAATGCTGGCAGCATCACAAACTCGCCCTGAGCGAAGTTGATCGTGCCTGCGGCTTGCCACAGCAGCGTGAAGCCCAGCGCCGCCAGCGCGTAGATGCTTCCGGTCGCAAGACCACTGAAGAATAACTGGAGGAAATCGGTCACGCTTGTCTCCTGCTGATTTTTTGATGACGACTACGCCCTGGCATCCCGGACGTGATCGTGTCCGGGAGCCCGATGCACTAGCTTATTTCTTCGCGTTCAGCGGTGGCAATATCGCGACCACTTCCTGCTTGCCATTCTTGATTTCCACCAGATAGCTGTCTCGGTCGAGGTCGCCATTATTGTCAAAAGCCACGTCCATGATGACGCCTGGATACTTGGCAGCGCTAATGGTCATGCCGTGCATGGCTTTGGCCACTGCCTTTCGGTCAAGCTTGCCCACCTTTTCAATGGCGGCTTTCATGGCATATACGCCGGTGTAGCCCTTGATGCCGTTGTGGTCGGAAATGTAGTTGTAGGCTTGATAAAACTTGGCCTTGAATTTGAGCATCAGGGGATTGGGCGCATCAACTGTCAGACCCACGTGGGCGACAGCACCATTGGCTGCATCACCAGCTAGCTCAATAACCTTTTGGCCAGTTAGCGTGGTTTCACCAATGATTGGCTTGTCCCAGCCCTGTTTGCGCAACTCCCGCAATGCGCGGGCGGACTCTTCTTCGTTGGAGTAAACAAAGACGGCATCCGCATTGCTGCTCTTGGCCTTGATGACGGCCGGCGAAAAGTCAACTTGCCCGGCGTCAGTCGAAATCTCGGCCGCAATGTTGGTGCCGGAGCCAGCCAGCGCCTTCTTGATCATGTCAAGACCACCTTTACCGAAATCATTGTTCACATAAATGACCGCCAGGTTTTTGGACTTGGTGGCAATGTATTTGGCCACTTTGGGCATGGCCGTTGCCTGCGTGAAGCTGGTGCGGAAAACATAAGGGTTGCCCTGCTGGGTGATGGCAGCTGCTTCGCCACCCGTCCAGTTTGGCACTTCAGCGCGACGGCTCTCAGCCATGCTGACCAGGATGGAGCCTGAGAACACCGGGCCAAAGATGGCGAAGACGTCATTGTCAATGGCCTTTTGCGTGAGGCCTTTGGCCACGCCCGGGTTGCTTTGCGTGTCG
This sequence comes from Comamonadaceae bacterium, assembly GCA_024642025.1. Classification (GTDB taxonomy): domain Bacteria; phylum Pseudomonadota; class Gammaproteobacteria; order Burkholderiales; family Burkholderiaceae_C; genus Egaibacter. The sequence continues at coordinate 13,842 of JAHEBY010000013.1, forward strand.
TTGGTGCTGGTCTCGATTTTTTTGCCCAGAATGCCACCAGCGGCGTTGATTTCGTTCACGGCCAGTTCAACACCGTTCTTGAAATTGGTGCCGGCAGTGGCACCGCCGCCAGACAGCTCGACGATGTTGGCGATCTTGATCACTTGTTGGGCAAAGCTGCTTGATGCGCATGCCACCAAAGCAGCGGCGGCCAACAATTTGAGAGTGTTACGTTTCTTCATGAAAAATGTCTCCTTTGAGCGTTTATCGAACCAAATAGGTTTGGCGGACTCAAATTTACGAGAATAATTGCCTCTTAAAAAGCGAATTTTTGCAAAAATGATCGTTTATCGATCTATAAAGATCGATAAACGAACGAAAGGCGGGTTATTACTAACCTGCTCACTTCCAAAGGTTCAGCAAAATGGCCGCATGAATCCCCCCGGCACATCAACTTTGGACAGGCGAGACTGGATTGCAGGCCTTGAAAAGGGCCTGTCCATCATTGAGACGTTTGATGACGCACATGCCCGGCTCACTGCCAGCCAGGCCGGCGAACGGTGTGGCATGACGCGCACAGCGGCGAGGCGTTACCTGTTGACGCTATTGCATCTGGGCTACGTGGCAACTGATGGCAAATTGTTCTGGTTGACGCCGCGCGTGTTGCGTTTGGGACAGAGTTACCTTGAGTCCGCCCGCTTGCCCCGCATAGTGCAGCCCTTTTTACAACGCATCACGGCGGGCACCGAAGAGATCTCATACGTTAGCGTGCTGGACGGTGACGAGTCGGTTTATATCGCCCGTAACGGGTCAAACCGGTCCATGAACACCGGCTTTGTGCTGGGTGCACGCGTGCCGGCGCAAGTGACCGCGGCGGGCATGCTGATGCTCTCCATGGCAGACTCAGGCTGGCTTGAGCAATGGATACAGGGGGTTGCGCTAAAACCTTACACGTCCCACACCATCACGAGCAAAGACCGCCTGCGAGTCGAATTTGCACGCATTCGAGCCAATGGCTGGGCCATATCGGAGCAACAGCTTGAACTGAATTACCGGGGGATTGCCGTGCCCCTGCTCGATCGGCATGGCGACCTGGTTGGGGGGTTGAATGTGTCCATGCCCATGGGACACGAGATCGGCGAAGACGCGGTCAGAAGGGTGTTGCCGGTACTTCAGGAGACGGCACGGGCAATGCGCAACATGATCTAAAATGCTATTTAAAGCATAGCTTATTGCGTATAATGCACGGGGGCTAGCAGCCTATTCATTTTGAACCGGCATAAAAATGAAAGCCGCTCAATCCGGACTCGAGCCTGCGCCTTGCAGGTGTGCCAGCAGCAGCCGCGCTGCGCTCGAGAGCCCCAATTCGTCCCGAAAGCAGATCGCAAAACGACGCCGGGCCCACGTGTCTGTCAGTGGCAACACGCACAGGCCATGAGCGTCTGCATACGGCTCTGCCACCTCCCGGGGCATCACACTGATTGCCAGATTGGCCTGAACCACCCGTAAAGCCGCTTCAAAGTTCGACACGACGACCCGGTGCGCCAGGACTTTTCCCATGGCTGCCGCCGATCGCTGCAGCATGACTTGCACGGCGCTGTTGGTGGGCAAACTGACGTGCTCATGGTCCAGCGTCTGCTCGAACTGGACCGAAGGCAGGCCGGCTAACGGGTGCGACGGATGGACCACAATCGCAAGGTGGTCGGTACGGTAGGGGCGCGCATGCAGGTCGCCCAAGTCTGCGCCATGTTCACTGGCCCAGCAGATGCCAAGCGAGGCGCTTCCTTGCCGCACGCCGCGGACCACCTCGGGGCTGATGCGCTCCTCGATGTCAACCCGTATGTCACGGTGCCCTGCATCCTGCAGGAACGAGGCAATATCGTCCGCCAGTGATTCAGCCATGACCGACGCAGTTGCAAACAGGCGCACCTGGCCTCGTACGCCGGAAGCATATGCTGCCATGTCGCGCTGAATGCGGTCAGCGCTGGCCAACATGTTCCGGGCATGTTCCAGCAATGTTTCGCCTGCCGCTGTGGGCTCAACGCCGTGCCGCTTGCGCACCAGCAAGGCCGGGCCAACCGCTTCTTCAAGTTGGGCCAGCCGCTTGCTCACGGCCGACCCGACGATGTGGGCCTCCTCAGCGGTGCGCGCCATGTTGCGCGTCTCGCACACGGATACAAAGAGTCGAAGACTGGTTAGATCGAGGTCACGCATGGGGTGGGATCGGCACGGTGCTCGGCAGCGCACGCAGGTTGGATTCCTCATGATATTCCAATCGGGAATCTTATGGATTCCTAAATATTGAAATCTCTCCACTTTGGAATACTTACAATGACCCGATGGAACCGGTAGCACACTCAGAAACCTTTCGCTGGCCCCAACACGTGGTTATCCGTGAAGTGGGCCTGCGCGATGGCCTGCAAAGCATTGCCACTGTATTGCCTACCGGCCGCAAGCTTGAATGGATCAAAGCCGCATATGACGCTGGCCAGCGTGAAATGGAAGTGGGGTCATTCGTTCCCGCGCGATTGCTGCCTCAGCTGGCCGATACGGCCGAGGTGGTCGCCTATGCCAAAACGCTGCCCGGCCTGGTGGTGTCGGTGCTGGTGCCCAACCTGAAGGGAGCACTGAATGCCATGGAGTCAGGCGCAGACGCGATGTTGATACCCTTGTCAGCCAGCCATGCTCATAGCCTGGCCAACATGCGCCGCACGCCAGATGACGTGGTCGCGGACATTGGCCGTATCTGTGCCGAGCGGGATGCCGCGGGCTCCAAATGCCGCATTGAAGTGGGCCTCAGCACAGCCTTTGGCTGCACGATTCAGGGCCGCGTGGAGCCGGCTGAAGTGTTGCGCCTGCTGAAAGCGGT
>JAHEBY010000267.1 GCA_024642025.1 Comamonadaceae bacterium
CGCTTCCCGGAAGTCGTGAAAGCAAGGCTGGTCGTGACTGGGGAAATGGCTAACGACACCATGACTCTGCAGGTCGAAACGGCTGGCGGTTGGCCGGACGGGCTCGCAGCAAAAATTGGTGAGGCGATCCGTGATGTGACCAAACTACGTGCAGATGTTCAATGGCTTGCCACCGGCTCGCTGCCGAATGATGGCAAAGTCATTGAGGATGCGCGCAGCTATAAGTAGCCATTCTGGGCTGAATCGGTCGAAGCCGGTAATCGCTAAACTCAAGCGCTAAACACCCCAGACGATCTCTTGGCCAGCCTTTTGGCAGCGCTTGAGCATGTCAATGAAGGGCACGGCACGTTGCCGCAAAGAAATGGCCTCGAATTTTGGCGCTGGCTTTCCCTCTGCCAATGCGGTTTTGTTTGCGGTTTGCTGGGCCAGCTCCTCATCGTTGATGGCTGCCTCAAGCGCTGAGACGGCGGCGGACATGGTTTCCGGCAATATGATGCCCTTGGCATCCGGGGTTTTGCCAATGATCTCCAGCACCCGCCGGCCATTGGGCTCCAGCATGATGAGGTCGCCAGCGGCTTTGGATTTGAATTTGAAGAGCATAGGGGTACCTGATTGCCTCAAATGTACATGTAGGCTCGGTTAAAAGGGTAGGTACATTGTGACCCCTTGGCTGCTTCCTGACTTGGGAAGTCGGATGGCTTGGTACTGAGCATTTGATGCAGCGATACCCACCCCTGCTCGAAGCTCATTGCGCTACCCGCCAGATAGAGGCGGTAGGCGCGCAATACGCGCTCTGCACCCGACGCGCCGTGCGTCGCTGCAAGTACTTCCCGGGCTTCGTCCACTCGCGCTTCCAGCGCATCAGACCAGGCCCACAGCGTACGGGCATAGTGTGGCCTCAGGTTTTCAGTGTCCAACATTTCAAGGCCAGCCCCCGCTGTCTCGCGAAGAATTCGACTCACATGCAATAGCTCGCCCCCCGGGAATATGTACTTCTCAATGAAGTCGCCCATGCCGGCACCCAATTGGGTCGCACCAAGCCCACCTGCCGTAATGCCATGATTCAGCACCAGACCGCCGGGGGCCAAGAGCGTGTGGATCTGATTGAAATAGGCGCCAAGATTTGCCTGCCCCACATGCTCAAACATGCCTACGGACGCAATTTTGTCAAATCGCTGCGAATCGTCCAGCTCCCGGTAGTCTCGAAGGTGAACACGCACCCGTTTGTGCAAGCCGCGCTCGTCGATAAGCCGCTGAACATAGGCCTGCTGATTTTTAGACAGCGTGATGCCAGTGGCGTCCACGCCGTAGTGCTCTGCAGCCCACAATAACAACCCGCCCCAACCGGCACCAATATCCAGGAATCGGTCGTTTGGCCGGAGCATCAGTTTCCGGCAAATATGATCAAGCTTGGCCTCCTGCGCTTCGGCCAGTGACAGTTTGGGATCGCGAAAGTACGCGCAGGAATAGACTCGTAGCGGGTCGAGCCATAAAGCGTAGAAGTCGTCGCTCACATCGTAGTGAAACTGGATCTGTTGGGCGTCCCGTTCAAGGGAATGCGATGCCAAAGAACGGGCTTTGCGTATAACCCCCGGCCATCGAAGTGCGTTGCGGGACACAGGGGTGCCTGGCAAAAGATCTGCTGCAATGGCAAATACATCCCGCATGGCGCCTTCAATCTGCAGGCGATCTTCGACAAAGCTCGATCCAATGGCGCCAATCTTGCCGGTCGCAAAAGCCATGACACCAGTCCAACGAGAGAAGCCGAGCCGGACCCGTGGTAGCGGGGTGCCAATGACCTGTCCTCCGGGCAGGCGCACTTGCACGGGCAAAGTCAATCCGGCCAGTTTGTTTTCCACGGCGCGTATCAGCGGTTTCATGGCTACATGTCCTGTTCCCTCGATTGGCGTGTCAAGCCTCTGACGCAATGTCTATTGGGGGGCGGGGTAGAGTGACACTTGAGGGTCCGAGCGGAAACCCAATTGCAATTCCCTTTGGCCAAACGCTGCGATTTCAATGCTGCGCTCTTGCCGCTCATTTTGGAAAGTGGCTGTAATTTTGTAGCGGCCTTCAGGCAGGGTCGAAAGTAACCAAGGGCCGTCCATGGGCAGTTCAAGTATCAGCTTGCCTGTTGTTGTGTCGAAAATGGTCACTCGGGCATCGCACACTGCGGCACCTGAGAGGGTTGAACGTGTGTAAATCGCGAGGTTGAACTTCGAGCGGGTCGCCTCAATATCGGCCAATTCGCCCTCTGTGACCCCACCCAGCAAATACGGGACTCCATTGGCGAGACTTTTAACCTCGGTAGCGGCAGCCAAAGCGGGTGCGGCAAGTGACAGAGAAAGAGTTGCGCATTGCAACATTACAGAACGTCGTGAAATCATGGTCACTGTCCTCCGGTTGAGTAGTTTTCAATCAATATACGCCTCTGTCCAGCCAGAGTCCACTGTGCCTCGCTCACTCGGGGCAGGTGGCTAGTGCGGCATTTGACCAGGGCCTGCCTTCTCCGTATTGGTCGCTGAGTGTCAGCAGAAAGGTGTGCAGATCTTCCACATCGTTCGACGAAAGGGGGCGCGGATCCGTGTCGCTTCGGTCGAATTGAGAGGAGTATCCATGCCTGATCGCGTCTTGCAGTCGTTCAATTCGACCATCATGCATGTAAGGACCGGTATTGGATACGCTTCGAACGCTGGGCGTTCTGAACAGGCCGCGCATGGTGTCCTTCAATTCCAGCTTGCCTGCTGATGCAACATGGCGGTTTGCTGCGTCGTCGTTGAAGGCGCCAGATAGATTGAACCCACTTGCTTTCAATCGCCTTGCGTCCGCGAGCCTTCCGGTGTCTGTCCCTCCAAACTCACCGGGAAACGGCGTTGCGGGGAACGCGTGAAATTTCCCGTCCGAAAAATTCGGCCCAGCATGACAGGAAACGCAGCCACCGCGGCCCACAAATAGTTTCAAACCACGTTGCGCAGACATTGAGAACTCGGGTGTCGGACCGGGACTTTGCTCGACCAGGGAATCCCGGAAATCATCAAATGGCGTGCGTCCTGTGCTCAAGGTTTCCTGGTATGCCGCCAATGCTTTGCCCACATTGGCCAGAGTCTTCTCCGAACCTGGATCGGCCGCTTCCTTGAAGACATGCTCGTAACATTGGCCCAAATCCGGGTCGCGCACAAATACATTCGCTACGTGCTCAACGTTGCTGTCAAACTCCCGGCTGTCCAGCAGTGGCCTGATACTGGCCATCCACAGGCTGTCGCTGGCGCCTCCCCAGCCGTACCAACTTTGGTGCTGCAGGTTCATCAAGCTCGGCGTGTTGCGCGCAAGATCCGCGAGGCCGTGGCCGCGGGCCTTGTTGTCGGTAAAAGAGCGGTCAGGCTGATGGCAAGTGACGCAGGAAATGTAGCCAACCGGGGACAGGCGCGCATCGCGAAAAAGACGCCTGCCGAGCTCGATTGCCATGGGTTTGCCCGTCACGCTGTTGGTTTTATCTGCCGGGGTCGGGGATGGCCAAGGCCCCAACGACAGAACGGCTCGCTTTTCTGCCGCTGTCCAGACTTGACCGGTTTCAATTGGCACGCCTTCGGAGAGCGGACCGCTGTGCGCGAAGCCATACCCGCACATATGGCCCAACAAGACAATTGACGAGAGACGATGGATTAACATGAACCCTCCACGTTTATGGTACGCCCAAGTGCTGCTACCCGCAATTTCGTTGACTTTATTTACTGGAATCGCCAAGCTATCCCGTTGGCAGCTTTTCCGGGGCGGTGTTGTACTACCACTCGCGTTTCCGATCCTGTTTGCGCTGGCAGGCTGCGCCGATACCCGTTACTACTGGCAATCCGTCAGTGGGCATCTCCACATGTTGCAGGCGGCCAAACCTGTTGAGACGTGGCTGGCGGATCCCAATGTGCCAGCTGTGCTGAAAGCCCGTCTGGAACTTGCCCAGCGCATTCGCCGCTTCGCCGTGACGGACCTGGCGATGCCCGACAACGCAAGCTATCACCGCTACGCAGACTTGCAGCGCAGCGCCGTGGTGTGGAACGTTGTAGCGGCTCCCGAGTTTTCACTGACCCTTAAAACCTGGTGCTTTCCAGTGACAGGCTGTGTGGGTTACCGGGGCTATTTCAGCGAGACTGACGCCCGGCAGGAGGCTGAGCGCCTGAAGGCCGAGGGGCTTGAAGTCAGCGTCTATGGCGTACCCGCCTATTCCACGCTGGGGTGGATGAACTGGGCTGGCGGCGACCCGCTGCTCAATACTTTCATCAACTACCCTGAGGGCGAACTTGCCCGCATGATCTTTCATGAGCTGGCGCATCAGGTGTTGTACGTGAAAGATGACACCATGTTCAACGAGTCGTTCGCCACGGCGGT
>JAHEBY010000268.1 GCA_024642025.1 Comamonadaceae bacterium
CAATATCCCACGTGGAAAGCCTACAGCACGGCGCCATGGGCACTGGCCTTGTCCTTGAGCGAAGAAAGCCATTTGTCGGCAGGTGGGCAGGAGCTGCAGCCTTCAGAGGTGTAGAGCTCCACCACAGGCGCAACGGTGGCGCCAGATTGAGCCGAGCAGCTGTTTGATGCTGAAAAAGTCGATCCAGCCCATACCAATATTGAAAAGCTTGCTATAGACTTAATAGTAAAGGAAAGAATGCTTTTGATCACGTCAAACCTCCATAGGATCTGTTGATTGGTCGACTCTGCTGGATGAGTTCTTACAGTGGAGTAATTCTGAAGAGGGCAGACTCCGTGGAAGTATGATTATTTCCATGTCCTTTCACTACTGCCGTGCCAAACTGAGCCGATTCTTCTGCAGCCATGGCTTGGCCTTAGCGGCCTACTTCGTGGCTGCGGTTAACTTGGCTGGATGCACGCGTCCGCCAACGGCCAATCCCAACGACCCGCAGCTAGTCGCCTTGGGCAAATCTGTCTATGGCACGCAGTGCGCGGCATGCCACGGTATCAAACTTGAGGGGCAACCCAACTGGCAAAGCCGCAGGGCAGACAAAAGACTCCCGGCGCCACCGCATGATGCGAGCGGACACACATGGCACCACGATGACGCCACGCTGTTTCATATCACCAAGTTCGGACTTGAGAAATATGGCGGGCCAGGCTACCAGACCGACATGCCAAAGTTTGCTGGCGTGATCTCTGACGAAGAAATTTATGCGGTGCTAGCCTATATCAAATCAACCTGGCCGACGGATGAAGCCACCCACCAGGCCAGTCTGAACAGCGCCAAGCCCTAGAAATCCCGGCCCGCCAGTCGCAAAAGCTTGAGCGCATAGTCCGCCGCGTCACGGTGGGCAAAAGGTGTCGGGTGAACGCTGTCTGCGAACGCGTATTTGCTGGTATCTCCGGCGATGAGGTTGCCCGCGTTGCACACAAGAGACGAGCCCGGAGCCGTTGATGGCGAGCTGAACGCGTTGGGGCCGCAGGCCACGTCGGTCACATTGCTATAGCCTGCAGCAGCCGGGTCGGCGGCTATGCCCTGGCTACGGACGTAGTCGTCCATAATCACGACGCCTTCAGCACGCCCCAAGGCGGCTTTTAGTTGCGCATTAAAGGTTTGGGTCATCGCGTCGGACAGCCCTTTGGTATTGGCGTCGAACGTCAGACCAAATGGGGTGATGTTCAGGTCACCCAGGTTGCGGACGAGCACATGTTTGGCACCCTTGTCGACGACGAGCTTTTTGATATAGGTGCCCAGCTCGGTTCCAGCTTGGCCCATGGCCGTAACCGCGGCCTGGGAGGCTGCTGCGACTGCGGTTGCCCCGCCCGCCGACACCGTTGCCACCACGCCTGGCGACCAGCCCGCGATCGTTGCTGCGCCGGCTGCAGCCGCTCCGCCACCAGCGGCCGCACCCACAGCGCCAAGCTGCATGAAGAAGTCATTGCCACCCGCATTCACGGTAACGAGCTGGGTTTCCTTGTATTCCTTGATCTTGGCCAGATGACGCGTAAACTGATTCTGAATGGAATCCGCAATCAGGCCCAGATTGACCTGATTGAACGGGGCCGCTTGCAGGGCAACACCGTTTGGCCCGGACCCCACCGCCGTGACACGGCTGCTGCCCTGGGCGTAATTGAAGCAATTGGCAAAATTGGTCACCGGAGCTCCTGCCACGCCATTGTTGGCCAGCAGGCCAGTCTGCGCGGCACATTGAGGCGGGGTCTTAAGCTTGATGGCCATCACTTCGGTCCACGTCAGGCCGTCAGCGCCGTTGACAGTGAATTTGCCGCCGCCAACTGCTGCGACCGTGCCAACCTTGTAGGCCCCCGCGTCGCTCACGCTGTCGCCAAACGAAATCACGGACGAAAATTTGACCTTGTCTTCGCCCCCGCCGCAGGCCGCCAGAGCGGCCGCAGTGATCGCCAGGCATACGAATTTAAGTTGCTTCAAGATGGATCTCCAGTTGAGTTGGTGAGGTGTTTTGGGCTTCAGGTTCGTGCCGACCTGCAAAAGAACGACCGTTCTTTTTTAGCTGAATAATGTTACGCCACAGTTACGTTTTCCCGCTCTGGGGTAAACGCGTAGAGCGGCATCCGGCCCAGACTTGCCCGGACCAGGCTGTGGCACACTTTGCAGTTGACCTTTTGCAGCACCCCTAACGGTGCAAGATGACTTCCGTTGATACGAGCACCGATCTGGTGCCCCCTAAAACCCCATGCAATCCATCATTCGCCAACTGGCCCAGGAAATCCGCGTTCGCGAGGATCAAATTAAGACCGCCGTAGAACTGCTCGACGGCGGGGCCACCGTTCCGTTCATCGCTCGCTACCGCAAAGAGGCCACCGGCGGTCTGGATGACATCCAGCTGCGCGAAGTAGAGCTGCGCCTCTCGTACCTGCGCGAGCTGGCCGACCGGCGCGTCGCTGTGCTCAAGGCCATAGACGAGCAGGGCAAGCTCACGGACTCTCTGCGAGCGGCAATTGCAGCTACCGCGACGAAGCAGGAGCTGGAAGACCTCTATTTGCCGTTCAAACTCAAGCGGCGCACCAAGGGCCAGATGGCCCGCGAGGCCGGACTGGAGCCGCTGGCGGACAAACTGCTCGCTGACCCCACGTTGAATCCCGCTGTGGAGGCCGAGTCGTTTGTGATTCCCCTCAAACCCGTCGTGGAAGGCGAAGATAAACGGCCCGATTTTTCAACCGTTCAGGCCGTGCTGGACGGCGTGCGCGACCTGTTGAGTGAGCGCTGGGCAGAAGACCCGGTGCTGGTGCAACAGATGCGCCAATGGTTGTGGTCCGAGGGGCTGTTGCAGTCCAAACTGATGGCGGGCAAGGACGAGGCCAACCCCGACGTTGCCAAGTTCCGCGATTACTTTGACTACGACGAACCGATTGGCCGTGTGCCTTCGCATCGGGCGTTGGCCGTATTCAGGGGCCGGGCACTGGAGGTTCTGGAGGCCAAACTGGCGTTGCCAGAGATCGAATTTGCATCAAATATTACGTCAAATAAGCCATTAGCCCTCGTCCCTGTTGAACAAGTAGCTACTAACTTAGGAGCAAAAGTCGCTCCTCCAGCTCCTTTAGCAAAGGGGGGTCAACCGGTTTCACTGGCCGAGACCCGCATCGCGATGTATCTGGGCTGGCGCCACCAGAACCGCCCAAGCGACGATTTGATCAAAAAATGTGTGACTTGGGCCTGGCGCGTCAAGCTGAGCCTGTCGACCGAGCGCGACCTGTTTACGCGGCTACGCGAAGAAGCCGACAAGGTCGCCATCAAGGTATTTGCCGACAATCTGCGCGACTTGCTGCTGGCCGCACCAGCTGGCCAACGCGTCACGATGGGGCTGGACCCTGGCATCCGCACTGGTGTGAAAGTGGCCGTTGTGGATGCAACCGGCAAGCTGGTGGAAACCGCCACCGTGTTCCCGCACGAGCCGCGCAAAGACTGGGAGGGTTCGCTGCATACGCTGAGCAAGTTGTGCGACAAGCACGGCGTGAACCTGATCGCCATTGGCAATGGCACAGCCAGCCGCGAGACCGACAAGCTTGCTTCTGATTTGATCAAAATGTTATCCAAAACCGCGAGCGGGGCTGCGCCCCGCGTCATTGAAAAAGTGGTGGTCAGCGAAGCCGGCGCATCGGTCTACAGTGCCAGCGAATTTGCCTCACAGGAAATGCCCGATGTCGACGTGAGCCTGCGCGGCGCGGCCAGCATCGCCCGGCGTTTGCAGGACCCGTTGGCCGAGCTGGTGAAGATCGACCCGAAATCCATCGGCGTCGGGCAATACCAGCACGACGTGAACCAAAGCGAACTGGCGCGCACGCTGGACTCGGTGGTGGAAGACTGCGTGAACTCGGTGGGTGTGGACCTGAACACCGCCAGTGTGCCGTTGCTGTCTCGTGTGTCCGGCCTGAGTGGCACAGTGGCCAAGGCAGTGGTGCGCTGGCGTGAGGCCAATGGTGCGTTCAAAGACCGTCAGCAGCTGATGGAGGTCTCAGGCCTTGGCGCGAAAACATTCGAGCAGAGCGCCGGGTTTCTCCGAATCCGCGACGGAAGCAACGCACTGGATATGACCGGCGTGCATCCAGAAACCTACCCCGTGGTCGAAGCCATCATGCAGAAGGCGGGTAAACCGGTGGCCGAGCTCATGGGCCGCGCCGACATGCTCAAGGCCTTGCGCCCCGAGCTGTTCGCCAACGAGCGATTTGGTGTGATCACGGTGAAGGACATTCTGACCGAGCTGGAAAAGCCGGGCCGCGACCCACGCCCGGACTTCAAGGTCGCGCGATTCAACGACGGCGTGGAAGACATCAAGGACCTGAAG
>JAHEBY010000269.1 GCA_024642025.1 Comamonadaceae bacterium
GCCTTGAATTTGCCGCTGCCGCTCAACAAGGCGGCCGAATCTGTCATGCCGGTACGGTTTGAAATGACTGGACAGCGCCTGTCGCTGGATGTCGGTCAAGTGGGATCCATCAACTATCAACGCGATATGTCTGCACCGGAGCCTCGGATCCTACGCGGGGCGATTGCTTTGGGCTTGACTCCTGAGGAGTCTGCGCCCATGCCCCAGTCGGGCGTGATGGCCAACATCAACCTGACCAGCGTAGACATTGACGCTTGGGCCAACCTATTCTCCAGGGCCGTCAACGGAAACGCCACCAAGGCCGCCGCCAACGGCAGCACGCCCTTAGTGCAAGCCTATTTGCCCGACACATTCGCCATTCGTGCGCGCGAACTGCGGGTCAGTGGCCGCAGGCTCAACAACTTGGTGATCGGTGGCTCACGAGTGGGTCGGACCTGGCGCGCCAATGTTGATGCCAATGAGCTCAATGGTTACATGGAATATCGTCAGGCGGAAGGCGCCAGCTTGGGCAGCGTCTACGCTCGGTTGGCACGGCTCACTCTGGCGCCAAGCTCGGCACAGGAGGTGGAAACCCTGTTGGATCAACAGGAGGCGTCCATTCCCGCGCTGGATATTGTGGTGGACGACCTCGAGTTGCGTGGCAATCGGCTTGGAAGGGTGGAGATTGATGCGGTCAATCGAAACACGGCGCGCGTGCGCGAAGGTGGTGTGCGCGAATGGCGCCTGAACAAATTCAACGTCACAGTGCCTGAAGCGACCTTTGCTGCATCTGGAAACTGGGTAACCGTGAATGCACAAGCGGCTGCGCCAGCAGCGACAGAGTCTGTGGGGATCACCAATGACAAGCGCCGTACGGTCATGAATTTCAAACTCGATATTGCGGATGCCGGTGCACTGCTGACACGCTTTGGCACGAAAGATGTTGTGCGGCGAGGCAAAGGCAAAATGGAAGGACAGGTTGCCTGGCTGGGTTCGCCGCTCAAGCCCGATTACCCCAGTATGAATGGCGCGTTTGCGGTCAATGTGGAAAACGGCCAGTTTCTCAAGGCCGACGCTGGTGCGGCCAAATTGCTCAGCGTGCTGAGCCTGCAGGCGCTGCCACGGCGCTTGGCACTTGATTTTCGCGATGTGTTTAGCGAGGGTTTCGCGTTCGATTTTTTGCGCGGCGACGTGATGATTGAGCAGGGTACCGCCAAAACCAACAATTTGCAGATGAAAGGTGTTACGGCAGCAGTCCTGATGGAAGGCCGTGCCGACATCGCCAGGGAAACGCAGGACGTCAATGTGGTGGTGGTGCCCGAGATCAACGCCGGCACGGCCTCGCTGATTGCCACCGCCATCAACCCGGCTATCGGTGTGGGAACATTTCTGGCACAGTTGTTTTTACGCAAGCCGCTTATGGAGGCCGCCACTCAGGAGTTCCACGTGGATGGATCGTGGGCTGATCCGCAGGTTACCAAGGTAGATCGCCAGGCGGCAAAGCGCAGCGGCACGAATGGAGCGAACAGCACGAAAGGTGCAACGGGTCAGCCCGAGAGCACAACAAACAGGTAGCCAAGCCATGAAAGTTGCAGCCATTCAAATGGTCTCGGGCACGCAAGTGCTAGGCAATTTGCAGCGCGCGCAGGGTTTGCTGGAAGAGGCGGCAAGCCAAGGCGCCGAGCTCGCTGTATTGCCCGAGTATTTTTGCCTTCTCGGCCGGCGCGATACCGACAAGCTCGCGGCGCAAGAGCCATTTGGACATGGCCCCATCCAGCAATTTCTGGCCGACACGGCCAGCCGCCTTAAATTGTGGATTGTGGGTGGCACCATGCCCATTTCTACCGAGGCTGCAGAATCCGTAGAGGCGTCAACCACCGGCGAGCGTGTGCTCAATACGAGTCTGGCCTTCTCGCCGAGCGGTGAATGCGTGGCCCGGTACGACAAAATCCACCTCTTCAAATTTGACAATGGCCGTGAGCGGTATGACGAATCGCGCATATTGCGTGCGGGTGTCAAGCCGGCCACGTTTCAACTAACTTCGCGCGATGGCCACACGTGGACGGTGGGTATGAGCGTCTGTTACGACATGCGCTTTCCGGAGCTGTACCGGCTTTACGCCGCCCAGGGCGCCGACTTGCTGCTGATGCCCAGCGCCTTCACGCACACCACTGGCCAAGCGCATTGGGAGTTGCTGCTGCGCGCCCGCGCCGTAGAAAACCTGGCGTTTGTGGCCGCTCCCGCGCAAGGCGGCCTGCATGAAAACGGCCGCACCACCTGGGGTCACAGCATGCTGGTAGACCCGTGGGGCCACGTGTTGCAGCAAACGCCTGAAGGTGAAAGCGTGGTGCTGGCTGATTTGGATATTGCGGCCTTGCACACGGCCCGCACGCAATTGCCGGCGTTGAGGCATCGGGTGTTTTAAGCGCTGCTGGTGATACCAAGTTGATTTATCGTTTCGATCAATAAAGAATTCCCAGACGAGCTTTGGGGTCTTGTTGAATCCGATGAGAGGTGCAGTTGCGTATTCAGGGTGTCGGACGATAGATCCGATGTCGGTAGCAAACCGGCCCGCATTAACTTTCATCCATTGAAAAGGAAACCATCATGAAAACCACTTCCATTGCAACCGCGCTCGTTTTGTCCTCTGTATTTGCGGCGTCAGCCAGCTTCGCTGGTGTCATGCAATACGGCGAGCGCGCCACCGGCCTGACCGCGCCGACAGCCGCGTCTAGTGGCCTTACACGGGAACAGGTCGTTGCTGAATACAACCAGGCCAAATCGTGGGGAATGTTGCAGCAAATTAGCAATGGCGGCAACGAGAAGCCCTTCGCCCATGCTAAAAAGGATCAGTCAACGCTGACCCGCGCGGATGTTTTGGCCGAGCTAAAGGCCGTTGAACCTGCTCCTCGCTTGCACTTCTAATGGCCCGTGGCCAGGCGCGCGATCCGGACTCGTTCGGATCGCGCATGATCGCAAAATAGTAGGATTGATCGGCCAACGGATCTCATTCCTTTTTGGAGCCAGCATTTTCAGATTGACTCTTACGTCGAAGTTGTCCGTCATCCTCATTCAGTTCCCCGCTTTTCCGCCCGGAAAACATCGTCCACCAGACGATAAAAATCAGCAGCACCATGGCGCCCAGCGCCTCAAGTAACAATAGGGTCATGAATCGATTCCTGTTCCGGGCCGTTTGGCCTCGCGTTGGCGGCGTTGCGCTTGCCGCTGCGCTCGCCCTTTCGATTGTAGGAATGTTGTCTTCGTGCGGCAGCGCGCCTCCCGCGTCTGTTCCCGTAGTGGACAGGCCGGTGGCGCCTGCGCCTCAGTCGGCGGCATCGGCACCGCAGCCGGGAATCAATCTGCCAGTCGATGTTGCGCCATTGCCCGCACCGCTGCAACAGGGCAAAAGCCGCTGGATGCCGGTGCGCTGGGCCGAACTGCCCGGCTTCGCCGAAGACCCGTTGCACGAGGCCTGGAACGCCTGGACCAAGAGTTGCGAGCGGCCGGGTGCCGCGCTGGCGCCGTTGTGCGCCGACGTGCGGCGGCTGAGCATCGGCACCGATCTGGAGCAGCGCGCCTGGATGATGCAGCGGCTGCAACCCTACCGCGTTGAGCCGTCAGCCGGTGGGTCTGCAAAGGATGCGTCCAGAGACGGCTTGCTTACCGGCTATTTCGAACCCACGTTCGAGGCATCGCGCACGGCCAAACCTGGTTTTCGGGTGCCGCTATATCGCGTGCCGTCCAGCCTGTCCAGCCGCAAAACCTGGTTCACCCGCAAGGAGATGGAGACTTTGCCCGAAGCCAAAGCCGCCCTGCGCGGACTTGAGATTGCGTGGCTGGCCGACCCGGTGGACGCGCTGGTGTTGCAGATTCAGGGTTCGGGCCGTTTGACGCTGACCGAACCCGACGGCAAACAGCGCTCGGTTCGCGTGGCGTTTGCTGCGTCAAATGAGCAGCCCTATAAGAGTG
The DNA here is from genome assembly GCA_024642025.1 of Comamonadaceae bacterium. Lineage (GTDB taxonomy): Bacteria > Pseudomonadota > Gammaproteobacteria > Burkholderiales > Burkholderiaceae_C > Egaibacter. The sequence continues at coordinate 3,949 of JAHEBY010000269.1, forward strand.
TGGGTCGCTGGTTACTGGACCAGGGCCTGATTACCGACGCCACTTGGCCAGGCATCAAGGCCTGGGTGGCCAAAAACCCGCAGCGTGTGAACGAAATGCTGTGGGCCAACCCGCGCACGGTGTTTTTCCGCGAAGAGGCGATGACCGATCTGGATGCTGCCTTTGGCCCACGCGGTGCCCAGGGCGTGCCGCTTACGCCGGGCCGCTCCATTGCGGTGGACAAAGAGAGTATTCCCTATGGCACACCAGTGTGGCTGGCGTCCAGCGGGCCGCAAATCAACCTGCAGCGGCTGGTGTTGGCGCAAGACACCGGTGGCGATATCAACGGCGCTATTCGTGCGGACTACTTCACCGGCTGGGGTGCGCAGGCTGGTGAACTGGCGGGCAAGCTCAAGCAGCCGCTCCAGCTGTG
>JAHEBY010000270.1 GCA_024642025.1 Comamonadaceae bacterium
TAGCTTTTAGTACTTATTGGACGGGGGCTAGTGGCCAAATTTGCATTGCGTTCAGTCGTTTACTCCGACACCCGCATAAACGTGGCAAACCGTGGAAGGCCAGCGTCCGTCAGGCCACGATAGCGATAGGTCACCGTGGCGCCCACGGCAGGTGGATTGCTGCGCTCGGCGTCAGAAAGGCCACTGCCTAGCTTGAAGCGCCGCGCGGGTTGTCCGTCGGCTGCGGGCAATTCCACCAGCAGCGCACCGAGCTTGCCCGCATATTTGCCTTTGCCAGCCACATGGCCCACCACCCGTGCCTCGGCATCGTCAAACGGTTTGAACTTCAACAGGTCGTCGCTGCGCCTTGCTTGGTAGAGCGAGTCGCCACGGTGCAGCATCAGGCCTTCGCCGCCCGCCTTTACGGTGGCAGTGAGCATGCCCTGGAGCGCTTGTTGATTTGAAACCCTGGTTTGCGCTACCGCTTGCACCCAGGTCTGGCCGATTTGAGCCGCGACAGCGTTGAGCTCCGTCAGACGGGCATTGAAGGTGCCTGTGTGGGCCGGCAGATCAAAAAGCATGAATTGCAGTTTGCGCCAGGCCGAATCGTCGGGCGTTTGCTGCCTGATCGTGGAAACGGTAGCTGCAAATTGACCCCGCCCGGCCCACAATTCGCCTTCCATCGGCGTTTTCGGCCAATTGGCGGTAAACCATGCAGGCGCCATGATCGGCTCACCGCCACGGGTCAGCAGCTTTTCGCCATCCCAGTAGCCGCGCACGCCATCGTATTTTTCGCTGACCCAAAACTGAGCCATCGACCCCGTAGCTTGCGTGGCAGGTTGCCAAGTTTTGGCCAGCATGAGGGGCGGCGGTGTCTTGGCAAACGCTGCGCCCGGCAGAGTTGCCGCCAGGGCAGTCAGAGCGAGTGCGCCTGAGATCGCCGCAGACAGGGCCGAAAGGCGCAGACGGGAGAGTCCGGGGCGGCGGGGTGCGAAAGGGTTGGCGTCAGAAAGGTTCAAGCGCTTCATGAAAGTGTCGCTTTACAGTGGAGAATTTGCAGACAATGTAATCGCATGCCCATGAACAATCCAGACAAATTAAGCGAGCAAGACATCGAGTCCCTCGAGCGAGCCACTATTGCGGCCGTCTCCCCAGAGGCTTTCGAGGAATTGGACGGCTGGTTGCTGGCCTTTGACAGCGGCACCGTGGACCGGGCCAGAAGCGCCGTGCCGCTCAAGCACCAGCCGCCGCCGGCTGGGCAGCTTGCGCTGATTGAGGCGCGTTACGCGGCTCGGGGGCTGCCACCGAAGTTTCGCCTTGCTGACGTGCCCTCACTTGAAGCTTTTCGGTTGGTGTTGTCGCAGCGGGGCTATCAGGCTGGCAAGCCTTCTCAAGTGCAGACGGGCTCCGTCCAACGCATGGTGGAAAATTCAGGCGAAGCGCCAGCCGAGCTAAGCGCCGCGCCCGACGCAGCCTGGGCGGCTTTGTTCTTGGGCGAAGGTTTCGACCCGGTGGACGGTGCCAGCCGTGTCAAATCACTCAGTAAGGCGGCGGGCTCCAGCTTTGCGAGCGTGCGCGAAGCGGGTCAAACCGTGGCGGCCGGAGCAGGCGCATTCAGCCACGGGTGGGCCAGCGTGCACGGTATGCGCACGGCGCTAGCCTGGCGTGGCAAGGGCATGGCGGGGCGGGTTCTCACCGCGTTGGCCCAGGAGGCCAAGCGCCGCAACATGGAGCGTGTGTTTTTGCAGGTGGAAGACAGCAGCACGGCTGCCCTCGCGCTTTACAAAAGGGCCGGTTTTTCGCTGGCCTGGCGTTACCGCTACTGGAGCAAACCCGTGTGATGCGAGTCCTTGCGCCCGCGCATACGGGTCCGCTTGGGCGCGTTTCCATGCAAATTGCGTGGCACCGATAAAAATATGGGAGGATGGTTTTTCTTTAGATAGAAATTGGCCTCTAGCCCCCGTCCAATATGCTCTAATGGCTACAATTATAGTAGCAAATCTCACTTCTCCGAAGCAGCAGCCAGTGGTTAACCCAGATCCCTACCAATGCCAATCGTCTGGCTGAAGCCGCCATCCACATAGGTAATTTCCGCCGTCACACCGCCTGCCAGATCCGACATCAAAAAGGCGGCCACGTTGCCCACATCTTCGGTGGTGACGTTTCGGCGTAGTGGGGAGGCATTGGCCACCATGCCCAGCAGCTTGCCAAAATCCTTGATGCCACTGGCAGCCAGTGTCTTGATGGGCCCCGCGCTGATGCCGTTCACCCGCATGCCCCGGCCATCTGCCGTGCGCCCCAGCGACTCGGCGAGGTAACGCACGCTCGCCTCCAGGCTCGCCTTGGCCAGCCCCATGGTGTTGTAGTTGGGCACTGTGCGCAGCGCGCCCAGGTAAGAGAGCGTCAACAGTGCAGACTTGTCGTTCAGATACGGAAGGGCAGCTTTGGCCATCGCCGGGAAGCTGTAGGCGCTGATGTCGTGGGCAATCTTGAAGCTCTCGCGGTTGAGGCCGTCCAGAAAGTCACCGGAAATCGCCTCGCGCGGCGCAAAGCCAATGCTGTGCACGAAGCCGTCAAACTTGGGCCAGACCTTGGCGAGGTCAGCGAACAGGCTGTCGATTTGCGCGTCATCGCCCACATCGCAATCAAAAATCAGTTTGGAGTCAAAATCTGCGGCAAACTCGGTGATGCGGTCTTTGAAGCGTTCCCCAACATAGCTGAATGCCAGCTCGGCGCCTTGCCCGTGGCAAGCCTTGGCGATACCGTACGCGATGGAACGGTTGCTCAGAACGCCCGTGATCAATAATTTTTTGCCCGTCAGAAAGCCCATTTTTTTGTCTCCAGAGTATTTCCTGCAGAATTGTCGCATGCGACGTTTCTGGATTTGGGCTTTGATGGGTGCGGCATGGTTTGCCCCTGGCGCGCCGGCTTGGGCGGCTTACGGCTATGCCCTGTGGGGCGACCTGAAATACCCCGCCAATTTTGACCATTTCGACTACGTGAACCCCAATGCGCCCAAGGGCGGCGAGTTGCGCCTGGTCAGCAACCTGCGCGTTTCAACCTTTGACAAATACAACCCGTTCACGATCAAGGGCAACGCGCCAGCGTACCTCAGCGAGCTGATGTTTGACAGCCTGCTGACCGGCTCTTTGGACGAAACTGCTTCTGGCTATGGCCTGCTGGCCAGTGATGTGGACGTGCCACCGGATGGCCTGAGCGCGGTGTTCAAAATCCGCCCCGAGGCAAGGTTTCACAATGGTGACCCGGTGCTGGCGGCGGATGTGAAGCACAGCTACGACACTCTGATGGGCCCGTTTACCTCGCCCGCCTACAAGAGTCTGCTTGAAGACGTTGCCGGCATCGACGTGCTGGACGAACGCTCGGTGCGCTACCGCTTCAAGAAGCCCAACCGCGAACTGCCGCTAACAGTTGGCGGTCTACCCGTTTTCAGCCGCAAGTGGGGAGCCGACGCCACGGTTGACGGCGGCAAGTCCAAGCCATTCGACAAGGTGGTGACCGACATTCCCATTGGTAGCGGGCCCTACAAGATCGGCCCGGTCCGTTTTGGCAAGGATATTACCTACGTGCTGGACGCGAACTACTGGGCCAAAGACCTCAACGTGGCTCGCGGTAGCCACAACTTTGGCAGCATCACCGTCAAAATCTACAAGGACAACACGGCGCGGCTGGAGGCGCTCAAGGCGGGAGAGTTCGACCTGATGCGCTTCTTCTCGGCGGGCGACTGGGCACGGCGCGTCAACGGCAAACGGTTTGATTCGGGCGAGCTGGTCAAAGAGGAGTTCAAGCACCGCCTGCCGTCAGGGTTCCAGAGCTACGTGCTCAACACGCGGCGCGAGCTGTTCAAGGATGTTCGTGTGCGCGAGGCGCTGGGCCTCGCGATGGACTACGAATGGATGAATCGCCAGTTGTTTTACAACGCCTACCAGCGCGTGCAGGGTTTGTTTGGCAATACCGATTGCGAGGCGAAAGGTTCGCCCAGCCCTGAGGAGCTGGCCTTGATGGAGCCTTTGCGCAAGGACATTCCGCCTGCGGCATTTGGCCCTGCCTACGTGGCCCCGCGGACAGATGGCAACTCGTCGCTACGCGCAAACCTGCGCAAGGCGCAGGCGCTGCTCAAAGCCGCCGGTTGGACGGTGCAGGACGGTGTGCTCAAAAATGCAGAGGGCAGGGTGTTTGAGGTGGAGTACCTCGACAGCAACGAGTCTGGCGTGCGTGTTGTGAGCCCCTGGGCGCGCAACCTCGAGAAGCTGGGCATCAAACTCAATTTCCGACCGGTCGACTTTGCGCTGTATCAGCAGCGTCTCCAAAAATTCGAGTTCGACATCAGCTCGCTGGCCTACGCGGGCACCAACAATCC
>JAHEBY010000014.1 GCA_024642025.1 Comamonadaceae bacterium
TGTGGGTGCGGGCCTGACGTATGCGAAGTTTTATGATACCAACGGCACAGGGGTGCTCACGGCGCTTACCAACCCAGGCGGCGCGGCAACCACCATTGGGTTTGAATCCAAATTGGCGCCCACCGTGCAGGTCGGCATGATCTTCGATCTGGACAAGAAATGGTACATCGACGTGGGCTACACCAAGACCTTCCTGTCAACACGCGGCACGCTTTCCACCGGCCAGACCATGGACACGAGGCTCGACCCGGACAGCTACACCATCGGCATCGGTTACAAGTTCTGAAACCTTGAGACAGCGTGGCGGGCGGATGCGAGTCGGGCGCGAACCGCGTCCTGTCGATGGCGTCAGAGATTTGTCGCAATAGCCAGGGGTGAACCCAGACTTTCCGTCTTCGAATACCGTCGAAGAACGGATTTCCTCGCCTGAAGTCTCGCCCGAATCAAACGGCGCTAAGCGGACTTCAGGCTCTTCCGAAAGTTGGCAATGCCATCCAGTATCTCCTGTTGGGCCGCGTGTGGGCCCTCCCACCCCAAAATCTTGACCCACTTGCCTTCTTCCAGATCTTTGTAGTGCTCAAAGAAATGTGAGATGGTTTTGAGACGCAGTGGGTTCATATCTTCGGGCTTTTGCCACTGCGTGTAGAGCGAGCATTTTTTATCCACGGGCACCGCCAGCACTTTGCCGTCAAGGCCGGCCTCGTCTTCCATGTTCAGGATACCGATGGCGCGACAGGTGACGACCACACCAGGAATTAAAGGCACCGGCGTAATCACCAGCACGTCAACCGGGTCGCCATCCCCACTGATCGTTTTGGGCACGTAGCCGTAATTGGTGGGGTAATGCATGGACGTGCTCATGAAACGATCCACAAAAATGGCGCCTGTCGCTTTGTCCACTTCGTATTTCACCGGATCGGCGTTCATCGGGATTTCGATGATCACGTTGAATGAATGGGGAGCATCGGCGCCGGGGGTAACGTTGTCGAGGGACATGTAGGTACTTGTAAATTTATAAAGGAAACGGATTGATGGGCGGTCAACAGGCGGGCATAGCCGAACGAAGGCGTCCTGGCTACATCCCACCCGTCTACGTATTAACCCTGATTTTACTGACTCGCCACTTGCAGGTGCCAAAAAAGCACGGTTTTTCACGGTAAAGTCCGTGAGTTGGCCAATCTTCTCCGACGACTGGTGTCATTTGACCAGTGTTGTTGGACTCGAGGAGGAAGCAACGCAGAGCGGGGCAACGCTGGCGTTGACCACGTCCCGGAGCGAAACATCATTGAGGAGATTCTCTTATGACAGGCAACTCGGCGCTGGTTCTGGCGCTTGTTTGCGGGCTTTTTGCCGTGGGTTACGGCTTCTGGGCCCGCAACTGGATTCTTTCCCAGGACGCCGGCAACGCGCGCATGCAGGAAATTGCTGCCGCCATTCAAACCGGCGCGGCGGCATATCTCGCGCGTCAATACCGCACCATCACCATCGTTGGCGTGGTATTGGCCATCCTGATCGGGATTTTTCTTGATGGGCTTTCGGCCGTCGGTTTTGTCATAGGCGCGGTTCTGTCTGGCGCCTGCGGCTTTATCGGCATGAACGTGTCGGTCCGCGCCAACGTGCGCACGGCGCAAGCCGCCTCCAAGGGCATTGGCCCCGCGCTTGACGTCGCATTTCGCGGTGGCGCCATCACCGGCATGCTGGTGGTTGGCCTTGGCCTATTGGGTGTAACCGCGTTTTACTGGTTTCTGGTGCCAGATGGTGCGCCAACAGCCGCCAAACTGAATCCCTTAATTGGCTTTGCGTTCGGCTCATCGCTGATTTCCATTTTTGCTCGTTTGGGCGGTGGCATTTTCACCAAAGGCGCTGACGTGGGTGCCGACCTGGTGGGCAAGGTTGAAGCGGGTATCCCTGAGGATGACCCGCGTAACCCCGCCGTGATTGCCGACAACGTGGGTGACAACGTGGGCGACTGCGCCGGCATGGCGGCTGACCTGTTCGAGACCTACGCCGTGACGCTCATCGCCACCATGGTGCTGGGCGCTTTGCTGGTTTCCGGCGGCGGCAGTGGGACGGTGATTTACCCGCTGGCTCTGGGTGCCGTGTCCATCGTCGCTTCCGTTGTGGGCTGTTTCTTCGTCAAGGCCTCGACCGGCATGACCAATGTGATGCCTGCGCTGTACAAGGGTCTGGCTGTGGCAGGCGGCTTGTCGCTGATTGCCTTCTTTTTTGTGACGCAATGGCTGATTGCCGACAACGCCCTCGGCGGCACCGGCGCCGCAATGAAACTTTTTGGCTCCTGCATTGTCGGGCTGGTTCTGACCGGTGTGTTGGTCTGGATTACCGAGTACTACACCGGCACCCAGTACCACCCGGTGCAACATATTGCGCAGGCATCCACAACCGGCCATGGCACGAACATCATTGCGGGCCTGGGTGTGTCGATGCGTTCCACCGCCTGGCCGGTGATTTTTGTCTGCGTTGCCATTTATGTATCCTACGCGCTGGCAGGCCTGTATGGCATTGCCATCGCGGCCACGTCCATGCTTAGCATGGCAGGCATCGTTGTGGCGCTTGACGCTTATGGCCCCATCACCGACAACGCGGGTGGCATTGCCGAAATGTCCGAAATGCCCGCCAGTGTGCGCGACATCACTGATCCGTTGGACGCAGTGGGTAACACCACCAAGGCTGTGACGAAGGGATACGCCATCGGCTCTGCTGGTCTGGCGGCGCTGGTGCTGTTTGCCGACTACACGCACAAGCTTGAAGCCTATGGCCACGTGGTCCGCTTTGATCTCTCCGACCCGATGGTCATCATCGGCCTGTTCATCGGCGGTCTGATTCCCTACCTGTTCGGCGCCATGGCCATGGAAGCGGTTGGCCGTGCCGCCGGCTCTGTGGTGGTTGAAGTCCGTCGTCAGTTCCGCGATATCAAGGGCATCATGGATGGCACAGGCAAGCCGGAATACGGCAAGGCCGTCGACATGCTGACCACCGCAGCCATCAAGGAAATGATGATCCCGTCGCTACTGCCCGTGGTGGTGCCAATTTTGGTGGGTCTGTTGCTTGGCCCCGCTGCTTTGGGCGGCTTGCTGATGGGCACCATCGTGACCGGTCTGTTTGTGGCGATCTCCATGTGCACCGGCGGCGGCGCCTGGGACAATGCCAAGAAATATATTGAAGATGGCCATCATGGCGGTAAAGGCTCTGAAACACACAAGGCTGCCGTAACTGGCGACACCGTGGGCGACCCTTACAAAGATACAGCGGGCCCGGCTGTCAACCCGTTGATCAAGATCATCAACATCGTGGCCTTGCTGATCGTGCCGCTGGTGATGCAGATTCATGGCGGCAAGATGGCAGCACATGCCGAGGCACCCGCTGCCACGATGGCTGCACCCGCGGCAGCTACGGCTGCGGCCCCTGCTGCTGCCGCACCCTCTTCTGACGATGCTTCCGTCAAGGTTGAAAACGGCGTTGTGAAGTTCTATTTCGCCAGCGGAAAGTCTGACTTGGCAGCCGGAGGCACCGAGGCTCTGAGCGACATCATCAAGGCCGTCATGGGCGGCAAGAAAGCGGTCATCAGCGGCTATCACGACGCCACTGGTGACCCGGCGAAAAATGCCGAACTGGCCAAACAACGTGCTTTCGCCGTTCGCGACCTGTTGAAGGCTTCCGGCATTTCGGATGACCAGGTTGAACTGAAAAAGCCCGAACAAACCATGGCAGACGGGCCAGCCGCTGAGGCGCGCCGCGTGGAAGTCAACCTGATGTAACCAACCGCGGGTGCAGAGGTTTTCAATAACTCTGCGATTGGCCGAGGAGCCTGAATTACAAAAGCCCGCTTTCGCGGGCTTTTTTTACTGGGAGACGTCATGGACTTTCAATCCATACTTGATGAAATCAACGAAGAAATCAGGCCCCACCTGGGCTCTGGCGGCAAGGTCGCCAGCTACATCCCGGCGCTGGCGCGGGTGTCGCCATTGCAGTTCGGCATGGCGCTGCGCACCTGCGACGGGCAGGAGGCCGCTTCGGGAGACAGCACCGTGGCGTTTTCGATCCAGAGCATGTCTAAAGTGTTCTCGCTCACATTGGCCATGCAGCGCAGCAAGGGCAATGAGCTGTGGGAGCGCATCGGGCGCGAACCGTCCGGCAGCCCGTTCAACTCGTTGGTGCAGCTGGAATCCGAGCGCGGCATACCACGCAACCCGTTCATCAACGCTGGCGCCATCGCCGTTGCCGACCGGCTGATCAGCCAGGGCGACGCCAAGGCAGACCTGCTGGTGCTGCTCGCCAGTTTGTCTGGCGAAGCCGTGGCTATCGATCCGGAGGTTGCCCAATCCGAGGCCGACACCGGCTTCCGCAACACGGCGCTGGCGAATTTTATGAAGGGGTTTGGGACGCTGGACAATGAAGTTGCCGAGGTCGTTGATGCCTATTTCCACCAATGCGCCATTCGCATGAACTGCGTGCAGGTGGCGCGGGCTGCCGGGTATTTGTGCCGCGACGGGATGCATCCCTACGCCGGTACGCCCGTCATCACCGGCAAGCAGGCCCGGCGTGTCAACGCGCTGATGCTCACCTGCGGCACCTATGATGCAGCGGGCGAATTTGCGTTTGGTATTGGCCTGCCCTGTAAAAGCGGCGTCGGCGGCGGCATCGTGGCCGTGGTGCCCGACACCTTGAGCCTGTGCGTCTGGTCGCCCGCGCTGGACAAAACTGGAAATTCGCACCTCGGTACGCGGGCACTGGAATTGTTTGTGGCCAAGACGGGCTTGTCAGTGTTTTGAGCCGACTTGCACCTTATATACCGGTCGAGATTCAAAGATACAAGAAAAAATACCTATGGAAAAGGCCTCTAGCCCCCGTCCTCTATGCGTGAAAAGCTACGTTATTAATAGCAAATATCTTATATTCCATGGGGGCTTAGTTTTAAGTCCCCTCAATGCACCGCCTGCCCCACCTCGTCGCGCCGCCGAACCTTGCCCACACGCGCCTCAATAGCTTCCTTCAATGGTTGGCGTAACTGCATCGCAAACGCCGCTTCGGCCGCCAAAAAAAGCGGCCCCACCAGCAGGCCCACCAGATCGTCAACAAAGGCAGGTTTCTTGCCTTCGTAGTAGTGCCCTACGAACTGAATGACCCAACCCACGACGAACAGGCCAACGCCGCTCGCAAGCCACGTTGATGTGCCAAGGTCAGCCAGCCAACGGCCCATCAGAAGGTTGAATCCCAGCCAAACCGCCATGGTCAACCCAAACTTGGTATCGAGCTGGAAGTAGAAAAACGCAGCCGCCAGAGTAACCAGCGTAGCTATCGAAAATGACAGCCCGGCGACCAAAAAGCCGGGCCGCGACAGCAGTGTGGCAACAGCCAGCACAATCATAGGCACGCCAACAAAATGGGTACTGATGTTGCGTGGATCGCGGTGGTAGGCCGCATATTGGGCCAGATGATCGGTCAGGGTTTTCACGGGCGTCTCCTTCAGTTTTCGATTCTCGTAACGCCTATCTTGCGGGCAAAATGCGATGCATGCAATTCAACTACATCGCCAACGCGACAGTTCCGTCTTACAGCGGGCAATCCTTGCCCATGATAGACCCGTCTGATGGTCGGCCGTTCGACACCATTCAGCGCAGCAACGCGGCGGACGTGGACGCCGCCGTAAGCGCCGCTCGGGCCTGCCATAGCGCGGTATGGAGCCACCTGAATGGCGCCGAGCGGGGTCGTCTGCTGATGCGGTTGTCCGTCAAAATTGCCGACCATGCAGACGAGCTAGCCGTGCTGGAACAGCGCGATTGCGGCAAGCCCACCAAGCAGGCGCGTGCCGACGTGAATGCGCTGGTCCGCTATTTCGAGTTTTATGCGGGCGCCTGCGACAAGCTGCATGGCGACACCATTCCCTACCTCAACGGCTATAGCGTGCTGACCTGGCGCGAGCCACACGGTGTTACCGGCCACATCATTCCGTGGAACTATCCCATGCAGATTTTTGGCCGCAGCGTCGGTGGCGCCCTGGCCGCGGGCAATGTATGCGTGGTCAAGCCGTCGGAAGATGCCTGCCTGTCACTCCTTCGCATAGCTGCGCTGGCCGAGGAGGCCGGCTTTCCGGCTGGCGCCATCAATATCGTCACCGGGCTTGGCCACGAAGTGGGCAGCGCCCTGGCCCGCCATGAGGGCATCGATCACATCAGTTTTACCGGCAGCCCCAGCGTGGGCACTTTGATTGCACAAGCCGCAGCCGAGCGCCATTGCCCGGTAACGCTTGAGCTCGGCGGAAAGAGCCCGCAGATTGTGTTTGCCGACGCCGATCTGGACGCCGCTGTGCCCGCCATCCTGAATGCAATTGTTCAAAACGCTGGGCAAACCTGCTCGGCGGGGGCGCGGCTGCTGGTGGAGCAGTCCATCTACGAGCCGATGCTTGAGCGCCTGGGCATTGCGTTTGGCAATTTACGCGTCGGACCTGCGGCGATGGACCTTGACGTGGGCCCGCTGATTCGCCAAAGCCAACAGCAGCGCGTGTGGGATTTTCTGAGCGACGCGCATGATGCCAATATCCCCATGGTGGCACAGGGGCAAGTGGTGCCGGAGGCGCCCGACACCGGTTTCTATCAGGCGCCCACACTGTTTCGCGATGTTCCGGTGGCGCACCGTCTGGCACAGGAAGAGGTTTTCGGCCCCGTACTGGCTGCGATGAGTTTCAAGGACGAAGAACAAGCCGTTGACATGGCCAATGCGACCCGGTTTGGCCTGGTCGCTGGCGTCTGGACGCGCGATGGTGCTCGCCAATTTCGAATGGCCAAGCGCTTGAGGAGCGGACAGGTCTTCATCAACAACTACGGCGCTGGCGGCGGGGTTGAATTGCCATTTGGCGGCGTCAAGTCATCCGGCTACGGTCGCGAAAAAGGGCTGGAGGCATTGGCGGGCTTTACCACTCTAAAAACCGTTGCAATCCAGCACAACTGATAGCTGTAACTTCCCCTTACACTTGCCCGCAAGCAGGGCTTGTGCGGTAATCGACAGGTTTATTTGTGATTCATTTGAGAACGCGGGACTCCAGAGCATGTTGAAACTTTTCGGCTTCGGACAAAACAAGTCAGCCACAAAACCCAAGGCCGAAGCCGGACCCTCTGCCTTCGCCGAGACGGTGATGCATGTCGACAGCACCCAGTCAACGTTTATGGAAACCCTGCACCAAGCCGACATGCATCGGGAGCTGGTGCGTGTTGTCCTTAAAGACACGTTAAGGCGAGCTGGCATCCCTGCGGGCTCGATCGCGTGCGAGACGATCGATGCCACCCAACCATCTGGCGAGCGGGAGTTGTTTGTGCATCTGGTGCTCTTGAAATGGAACGAAGCCATAATCCGGTTCGCACCGCTGATTCAAAGAGAATTGATTGCAAACCTGAACCGCTTTGACCCGGTTGTTGATCATTCCAAGTACATTTTTTCTTGGCGATTTGGGCCGGATTGCGAGCATCCTCATCAGGCCCTGCCAGATCGCGAGTACTGGCAGACTGAAGCGAATACAGCTGTTCCAGCTGCCATGCCGGAAGCCCCAAAAGCGATAGCACCAGCACCACCGCAAAAGCCCGCTTTCGACTTGCCTCACTCTGACCGAGACGATATGCCATCTGATTTTGCCCCGACCCAGATTGACTCCAGGCACTGAGCCCTGTTCTGCGCGGCATGAGAGTTAGCGGCAAATCCATTCTCGTTACAGGTGCGGGCGGCGGCATTGGCGAAGGCATCGCCCGCCGGCTCGCTGCCGAAGGCGCGCGGGTGATGGTGAACGACATTGACGGGGCCAAGGCACTGCACGTCACAACAGAAATCAACGCGGGTGGCGGCATGGCATCGGCGTTCGCCGCTGACGTTACCCAAAGCAAAGAGGTCAAGGCCTTGGTGGCAGAGACGGTGAAGCTGCATGGGCGCCTCGACGTCGTGATCAACAACGCCGGCTGGACCCACCGCAACCGCCCGGCTCTGGAGGTCAGTGAGGCTGATTTTGACAAGGTCTACGCCATCAACGTCAAGAGCATTTACCTCGCCACGATTCACGCCACGCCGGTGTTTCGCTCGCAGGGTGGCGGCAGCTTCATCAACATCGCCTCGACCGCAGGGCTCAGGCCACGGCCCGGGCTGACCTGGTACAACGGCTCCAAGGGCGCAGTCATCACCACCTCAAAGTCTCTGGCGGCCGAGCTTGGGCCCGACAACATACGGGTGAACTGCATCAATCCCGTGTTCAACCCCGATACGGGTCTGTCTGCCGAGTTTGCCGGTGGTCCGCTCAACGACGAACGCCGTGCCAAGTTTCTGGCCAGCATTCCGCTGGGCAGGTTCTCAACTGCGCTGGACGTAGCCAACGCTGCGCTGTACCTCGCAAGCGATGAGGCAGCGTTCATCAGCGGCGTGTGCATTGAGGTAGACGGCGCGCGCTGCGTTTGAGTTAGGGCCAGTGCAAACCACCTTTTTGTATTCGCGCTGACTTAAAGCGCCTGGTTTTACGGGGTTACTGGCTAGTTGGGCCCTCCGCAGTGGACAATGTAGCCATGGCAGAACGCATCATTCCCCTGACCGACCATCGCAGCCGCACGCTGCAGCCGCCGCTCGCCGCCCTGGAAGCCGCCACCCGCATGAGCGCCACCGGCTTTCTGGGTGACACTTTGGGCCGGCCCCTGCACGACCTGCGAATCAGTGTCACCGACCGCTGCAACTTCCGCTGCAGCTATTGCATGCCCAAGGAGGTGTTTGACAAGGACTACCCTTACTTACCGCACGGATCGTTGCTGACGTTTGAAGAAATCACACGTCTGGCAAGATTATTCGTCGGCCACGGTGTCCGAAAGGTCAGGCTGACGGGCGGCGAACCCCTGCTGCGCAAGAACATTGAAATTCTGATTGAGCAGCTCGCTCAGTTGCGCACAGTGGACGGCGCACCGCTGGATATCACGCTCACTACAAATGGGTCGTTGCTGGCACGCAAGGCCGAGGCGCTAAGAGCGGCGGGTCTGCAGCGCGTCACTGTCAGCCTGGACGGTCTGGATGACACGGTATTTCGCAAAATGAATGATGTGGACTTCCCGGTGGAGCAGGTACTGGAAGGCATTGCGGCCGCCAAAGCGGCGGGGCTGGGGCCAATCAAGGTAAACATGGTGGTCAAGCGCGGCACCAACGAGCACGAGATTCTGGCTATGGCACGGCACTTCAAAGGCACGGGTGTGGTGTTGCGCTTCATCGAATACATGGATGTTGGCGCCACCAACGGCTGGCGAATGGACGAGGTTTTGCCGTCCAGCGAAGTGATCAAGTTGATCCACGCCGACATGCCACTGATGCAACTGGAGCCGTCCAGCGCGGGCGAGACGGCTGCACGATGGGGCTATGCGGACGCTCAAGGGCGGCATGACCGAGATGCCGGTGAAATCGGAGTCATCAGCAGCGTCACGCAGGCTTTTTGCCACGACTGCAACCGCGCCCGGCTGTCAACTGAAGGCAAACTCTACCTGTGTCTTTTCGCGTCATCAGGCTACGACTTGCGCGAACTGGTTCGCGGCGGCGCGTCAGACGCAGACGTCACCTCGGCCATCGGCCATATCTGGTCGGGGCGCGCCGACCGCTACTCCGAGTTACGCAGCACGCTCTCGCCCGACACTCCGGGTGGCACCCGGCGCGTCGAGATGAGCTACATCGGCGGCTGAAGTCAGCGGGCAGAGAGCGACATGACTGGCTTGACCAACGTGACAGGTGTCATATTGGCTGGTGGCCGCGGCGCCCGCATGGGTGGTGCAGACAAGGGTCTTGAGCTGCTCAATGGCAAGGCGCTGGCCCTGCACGCCCTGCAGCGCCTGCAGCCTCAGGTTGGGCCAGTGATGATCAACGCCAACCGCAACCTGCCGGACTACGAATCATTTGGCGCACCGGTCTGGCCTGACGCGCTGCCCGACTTTCCGGGGCCGCTGGCCGGATTTATCACCGCCCTCACCCACTGCGAAACACCCTACTTGGTAACCGTACCCTGCGATACGCCCAACTTTCCTTCTGACCTGGTGGCGCGGCTTCACACAGCCCTTGAGGCGCATGGCGCGGATATTGCCATGGCGGCGGCACTCGAAGAGGATGGTCGACTCCGCAACCAGCCTGTGTTTTGCCTGCTTCAGTCAAACCTGAAAGACAGCCTCACCGCGTTTATGGCGAGCGGCAGGCGCAAAATCGACGCGTGGACTGCATTGCATCAAACCATTGTGGTGCCGTTCGATTTGCCAGGTGATGATCCACACGCTTTCTTCAACGCCAACACGCCAGACGAACTCCATTCCCTGTCAAATCAACAAAAGTAGCGCCGCGCGAAACCCTTGATATTTGCCATGAAGACCATCGCTGAAATTTCAGCCGAATTGCAGGGCTATGACCCGCAAGCCCTGTCGTGTACCGACGTGAACCTGTTTCTGTCGAAGTTGGTTGAGTCGTCTGTGTTGCCTGCCACGGCCACTGAAAACCTGAAGTTGTTCGATGCGCTAGGGCGAGTGCTGGCAGAAGACATTGTGTCGCCCATCAGCGTGCCGCCGCATGACAACTCGGCCATGGACGGCTACGCATTTGATGGCAGCCAGCTGCGTGCTGGCGAGCCACTGACGCTCAAGCTTGTGGGCACAGCAATGGCCGGGCAAGCCTGGCAAGGCACGGCAGCTCCGGGCGAATGCGTGAAGATCATGACCGGCGCCATCATGCCCCGCGGGCTTGACACCGTCGTGCCTCAGGAGTTCGTGACAGGCGGTGAGTCCGTCACCATCGCGGCCGGTTTGATCAAGCGCGGTGACAACCGGCGGCTGTTGGGTGAAGATCTGCTCAAGGGTAGTGCAGCGCTACAAAAAGGGGAGCTATTCACGCCCGCTGCACTGGGGCTGACTGCCAGTTTGGGCATAGAAACTGTCAAAGTGCAGCGCAAGCTTCGGGTCGCTTATTTTTCTACCGGCGACGAGATTCTGAGCCTGGGCGAGGCGCCGCGCGAAGGCGCCGTCTATGACAGCAATCGCTACACAGTTTTCGGCCTGCTTACGCGTATGGGTTGCGAGGTCATCGATCTCGGCGTGGTGCGCGACGAGCCGGACCTTCTCGAAGCGGCGTTCCTTGACGCGGCGGAGCAGGCCGACGCCATCATCACCAGCGGCGGCGTGAGCGTGGGCGCAGCGGACTACACCAAGGCGATGATGAACAAGCTGGGCGATGTGGCGTTCTGGAAGATCGCCATGCGTCCGGGCCGCCCAATGGCTGTGGGGCGCATTTTATATGACAAATATGCCTCTAGCCCTCGTGAAATAATCGTCAATAGCTATATAAATAGTAGCAGAAGAATCTCTGAAAACGTAGTCAATGTTGACGTCAAATCGGCTTCAGGGCCTAAATCAGCCATTCTGTTTGGCTTGCCTGGCAACCCCGTTGCTGTAATGGTGACCTTTCTTGCGTTCGTGCGCCCCGCCCTTTTGCAAATGATGGGCAGCACTGCCACCACCCCACCCTTGCTGAAGGCCAAAAGCGCCGAGGCTATTCGAAAAAAGCCCGGGCGCACGGAATACCAACGCGGCATCGTCAGCCGCGCGCCAAACGGTTCATTGCAGGTCCGGATCACCGGCAACCAGGGCTCTGGCGTGCTCAGCTCCATGGTTCAGGCCAACGGTCTGATCGTATTGCATCACGATCAAGGCAATGTTGGCGCAGGCGATGAGGTGGATGTGATGATGTTTGATGGCGTCATTTAGCCACCTAGCTGAGCGCTGCAGCAGCTAGGGACTGGGCGCCATCTTTGGCTTGCCAACGGTCTGGGCAAGCAGGATTTGATGGTCGGCCTCAAGACCCATCGCCTGCGACAGAGCCTGACGGTCGATCCAGGCCCGGATCACGGTAGACAATCCCGCGGACGCACAGTAGAGGTAAACGTTCTGCACCATCGCCCCTGCCGCCACTGACGCGTAAGACTCGCGTTTGTCGGCCGGTATGAGTTTCATGCGCGAATGATCGGCCACATAGATCAGTTCCATGGGTGCATCGTCCACAAAATCCTGATAGCCCGTCACGCGCCGCACATCGGCGGCGACAACCAGATTCAACGCATGCGCGGACGGGTCGTAGCGGTAGAGCCCGTGGGGAAACGCCGCGAACAGATCAATTTCCTGCGCATTCATGGCACTGGGCGCCGTGCGCCCGCCCAATGCCGGGCGGTTGACACCCGCAGCGGCCCACAGCAGGTCCGAAACCACAGGCAACCCGAGCGCCTCAGCATCGAACGTCCGCTCGGACTGGCGTTTATCCAGCGCCTTCATCAGCGGCAAGCCACCGTTCGTTCGAGGTAATGGCAGGTCGATGGCGGGTTGGGCATCACCGTGAGGAAGCTCTGGCTTAAGTTGGCCTATAAGACCCAAAGCCATTTTGGTAAGTGTATTCACGATGGCGTTCCTTGCTGGCGTTTGAACACGTTCATCGTAATCACGTCACAGCTTCAGGACTTGCTTTACATCAAGCATTTAGCACGGCCCACCGCCGCTGTGCGTCAGCGTCGCGCCAAGGCCTGTTCCACACCGGGATTGGCCAGCATGTCGGCACGTTCGTTCCCAGGGTCTCCAGAATGCCCTTTAACCCATCGCCATGTGATCTGATGGCCTGCAGAACTGGCCAGCGCGTCTAGAACCTGCCACAGCTCGGCGTTCTTCACCGGCTCTTTGGCCGCAGTCCTCCAGCCCCTGACCTTCCAGCCATGAATCCATTCGGTGATGCCTTTGCGTACATATTCACTGTCAAGATAGAGCGTCACCTGACAGGGATGCTGGAGCGCACGCAGGGCTTCAATGACCGCCGTGAGTTCCATGCGGTTGTTGGTGGTGTTCAATTCACCACCAAACAACTCCTTGTCCGTATGCCCGTGTTTCAGCCACACACCCCATCCGCCAGGTCCCGGATTGCCTTTACAGGCACCATCGGTATAAATTTCCACGTGATTCAAGTTCGCTTCCTTATCGTCTTTGCTTTTGCGGGGACCAGGTTGAGCCCCGTCTGGTTGGTCACGGACACCGGCTTGGCCACCACGCTTTTGCCGCTTTTCCAGCCCGCCTCGAGCAATCGCATGCCACGCACCCGTTTCACGGCCACCACGCAGTATGCGGCACCCAGTATCGGCCACCATCGCTCGCCCAACGTGTCCATCCATTCGAACCGGTTCAGCCACTTCTGGCTGCGTACGGCCGGACGATAGCATCCAAAATTTCCAGCCTCAACCTCGAAGCCCAGCAGCCTGAGCCAGTCGCGCAGCCGCCAGTAGCCGATAAATTGCCCGCTGTCCGGCAAAAAGAGCTCCCCAAAACCGAGGCGCCGATACAAGTGGGCCCGGCGTTGACGAAGTCCCCACAGGCTGGCAGGGTTCAGGCCACAAATCACGACCCGTCCTTCTGGCACCAGCACGCGCTCTACTTCACGCAGGGTGGCGTGCGGATCGGGGTGCAAGTCTAGCGAGTGCGGCAAAACAACCAGGTCAAGGCTGGATTGGGCGAATGGCAGCGCGGAGAAGTCAGTCACCAGGTCACCGGACATTTCCTGGCCACCAGCAAGCCAGCGGTGCGGCATGCGGTTCGTCTCAAGTGCTTTGAATTCAGGCAGACCCAGCTGCAGAGCGTGGTAGCCAAAAATGTCGGCTACCACTTCGTCGAGTTGCTCTCGCTCCCAGTCCAGAAGGTATTCGCCTGGTGGCGTCTGAAACCAGTCCTGCAAACCTATAATTCGACTGTTCATGAATCTGTTAGCGCTTCCTGCTTTTTCCGACAACTACATCTGGCTGCTGCACGATGGGCGCAACGCATTGGTGGTGGACCCTGGCGACGCACAACCTGTTCTCCACGCATTGGAGCAGTCAGCCCTGCATCTTGACGCGATTCTAGTCACCCACCACCACGCGGATCATGTTGGAGGCGTGGACGTGCTGCGCGAATCGACTGGCGCCAGGGTGTGGGGCCCAGCCACCGAGAGAATTCCTAAGCCGGTGCGCCGCCTTAAAGAGGGCGATTCGGTGAATGAGCTTGGCCTTGGATTCAAGGTCATTGACGTGCCCGGCCACACAGCGGGCCACATTGCCTTTTACTGTGATGCGGTCAATGGTTCGCCACTTCTTTTCTGTGGCGATACGCTTTTTTCGGGTGGATGCGGACGCTTGTTTGAGGGCACACCAGCTCAAATGCTCGCGTCCCTGGATGCGCTGTCCGCCTTGCCTGCGAATACCCAAGTGTGTTGTACACACGAATACACCCTGGCGAATCTGAAATTCGCCTGCGCTGTGGAGCCGGACAATGCAGACCTTAAGGCCTACCGAGCCTGGTGTGTGGCTCAGCGGGCTGACAACAAGCCCACTTTGCCGTCCACCATTGGGCGGGAACGTCAGATCAACCCTTTTTTGCGCACCCGAAGCCCTGGCGTTGTTGCACAAGCGGTGGCGCGTCACGCGAGCCCACAAGACGAAGTGGCTGTATTTGCCGCCATCCGCGAATGGAAGAATAACTTTTGATGATCCTGCTTCGTATCCTCGGGTTGGAGTTTTTGCTGTGGCTCGCAGGTTGTGCCACGTCACTGCCAACCCCGGCCGTTCTCACCGATGCCAAAACCTCACCCGCAAGTGGATTGCCCGTTGCGACGCCCGCTGTAACGCCGCCACCGGCCGATGTACCTGCGGCTCAAGCTGCTCCGCAACCTGGTATTTCCGCAAAACGTGCGGAACCGCTGTTTGTACCTTCAAGCGAGCCCTTGCTAAGCGTCGCACCCGGAGAGATCAGCAGCCGCAATGTAGCGCTGCTGGCCCCGCCAGACGACCTGTGGGTGCGCATTCGCCGGGGGTTTGCCATGCCAGATCTGAACCACGATCTGGTACATGACCGCGAGCAGTGGTATGTGAGCCGCCCGGATTACATCTTTCGCATGACTGAGCGTGCCAATAAATATCTGTTCCACGTGGTTGAAGAGCTTGAGTTGCGGGGCATGCCATCCGAGTTGGCGCTGCTGCCGTTTGTTGAGAGTGCGTTCAATCCCCAGGCTGTGTCTAGCGCCAAGGCAGCTGGCATGTGGCAGTTCATGCCCGCTACCGGCAAACATTTTGAACTCAAGCAAAACGTCTTTCGCGATGACCGACGGGACGTGCTGGCCTCTACCCGTGCAGCGCTGGACTATCTGCAAAAGCTCTACGGCATGTTTGGCGACTGGCATCTTGCGCTGGCTGCCTACAACTGGGGGGAAGGCAGCGTGGGGCGGGCGATTGAAAAAAATCGGCGCGCGGGCCTCGGAACCACCTATACAGACCTGAACATGCCCGCTGAAACGCGGCTTTATGTGCCGAAACTTCAGGCGGTAAAGAACATCATCGCCAACCCGGAGAATTTCAACACCACGTTGCCTGAAATTCCGAATCACCCGTATTTTCAGTCAGTCGAAATCACTCGGGATCTGGATGTCTCGCTGGCAGCCGAGCTGGCCGGTATCGCGGTGGATGACTTCAGGGCTCTCAACCCGGCAGCCAGCCGCCCGGTCATTCTCGCCGCCGGCACGCCGCAAATTCTTTTGCCGTGGGACAATGCCAACATTTTTCGGGCCAACCTCAAAGCGCGAAGCGGGCGTCTGGCCAGTTGGACCGCCTGGACGGCGCCGTCCACGATGAAGGTTGCCGATGCTGCCAAACGGGTTGGCATGCAGGAAAGCCAGTTTCGATCAGTCAACAATATCCCGCCCAGGATGCTGATCAAGGTCGGCTCTACCCTGCTGGTGCCGCGCTCCGATACGGTTTCCAAGGATGTATCCGAGCACGTGGCGGACAACGGGCATCTTGCCCTGGCGCCCGAAGTGGTGTTGCGCAAGCGCACGGTCAAGGCGCGCAAGGGCGAGTCGGTCACCACATTCGCACGTCGCAATGGCGTCAGCGCATCCAGCGTTGCGGAATGGAACCGTATCAGCTCGACGGCAGCTCTGAATACCGGTCAGCAGTTGGTATTGTTCCTGCCCGCTCGGTCGAAAGTGACCTCCCGCTCCAAAGTGCGATCGGGAACCGTAAAAAAGAAAAAACGCAAGTAGCAGAAGCCTCAGACCTTGAACTTCAGCTTTGCGTTTCTCGCGAATACATTGGTGAAGGTTTTAGCCAGATCGATTTGACCTGACTTGACGGCCGGGTCAAAGCCTGCCAAGGCCTTGAGAGCCACCTTGGTGCCCTCTTCCGGAATCACACCATCCAGTGCAATCGCATCGCGCATTTTCTCGAAGGAAGCCAGGTACAGCGCCCGGTCGCCCAGCAAATAGCTCTCGGGCACCGTCTTGATGATGTCTCCTGGCCCAGCAGTCTGTAGCCATTTGAGGGCCCGGACGATGGCGTTGGAAAGGGCCTGGGCTGTCTCCGGATTTTTTTCAAGAAACGATGCAGCGGCGAACAGGCAACCACCGGGCGCTGCGCCACCAAACAGTTCATGGGTGCCTTTGAGCGTTCGAGTGTCGGAAATAACGCGAATCTCGCCTTTTTGCTCCAATTGCGTGATCAGCGGGTCG
>JAHEBY010000271.1 GCA_024642025.1 Comamonadaceae bacterium
AGCACCTGGCGTCGCGTTGGGCGATGCGACCAAGAAGATTGATCAGGCGCGAGAAGCTATTCAGCTGCCTGCATCCATCATCACCCGCTACGGAGGCGATGCAGCCGTATTTCAAAGCTCTCAAGGCAGCCAGGCAATCTTGATTGCAGCTGCGCTTTTGGTCATCTATGTGTTGCTAGGCGTCCTGTACGAAAGCTTTATTCATCCTCTGACGATCCTGGCCGGACTGCCCTCTGCCGCCGTGGGTGCACTGGCTACTCTGATGATCTTTGACCAAGACCTTACATTGATTGCAACCATTGGCATCGTGCTTTTGATTGGTATCGTGAAGAAGAACGCCATCATGATGATCGACTTCGCGCTTGCTGCCCAGCGCGAGAGAGGCATGGCGCCGTTGCCGGCCATTCGCGAAGCTTGCATATTACGATTTCGGCCCATCATGATGACCACGCTGGCTGCGCTGATGGGCGCGTTGCCCATAGCCATTGGGATCGGAGCTGGTGCCGAGCTACGCCAACCTTTGGGGCTTGCTGTGGTAGGCGGGCTCATCGTTTCTCAAGCCATCACGCTCTTTATCACGCCGGTAATATTTCTGGCGCTGGATCGGTTCAGTGGGCGCGGGCCTGTCGCGACTCTTGAAGTGATTTCGCAGTAAGCTTGGTTCGCGCAAGCTCGGAGGCCTTGATGGTCGCAAAAATCAAGAGGTTCGACCTCAAATCCGGGGCTGCCAGGCTAGGACCAGGCTTAATCACTGGTGCGGCAGATGACGACCCCAGCGGCATAGCCACCTACTCCCAGGCGGGGGCCCAATTTGGCCTGTCCATGCTTTGGACTGTCGTATTTACGCTGCCACTAATGGTTGCCATTCAGATAGTGAGTGCACGAATTGGTTACGTGACCCGGCGCGGCCTGGCCGCGAATATCAAGGCGAGCTTTCCACGCTGGGTGCTTTTGTGTGTCGTCTTCCTGCTGCTGATCGCCAATACACTCAACGTAGCGGCGGATATAGCCGCCATGGCCGAGGCGCTGCGGCTGCTGGTGGGTGGCTCGGCGCACGTGTATGCCGTGACGTTTGGACTCCTGTGTCTGACGTTGCAGGTTTTCCTACCCTACAAAAGTTATGTGCGCTGGTTGAAGTGGCTTACGCTGGCATTGCTGTCGTATGTCGCCGTGGCATTTTCGGTCCACGTTAGTTGGTGGCATGTTATTCACCAAATGATCTGGCCTCGGCTACCAGCCAATGTGGACTGGCACGACGTATTGCTTTTGTTGGTAGCACTTTTCGGAACCACCATAAGCCCCTACCTGTTCTTTTGGCAGGCGGCGCAAGAAATGGAAGATACGTCGGGCAGTGACCCGCACTCCCCCGACGATGTCCGGCGTCACTTGCGCAGGATCAAGCTGGACACCATAGTCGGTATGACCTTCTCCAATTTGATCGCGTTTTTTATCATTCTGAGCACAGCGGTCACGCTGAATAGTGCCGGCATTACCGACATCCAAACGAGTGCGCAAGCCGCCGAAGCGCTACGCCCTCTGGCAGGAAATTTCACATTTCTTCTCTTCAGTCTGGGCATCATCGGAACAGGGTTGTTGGCAGTGCCGGTACTCGCAGGGTCCGCAGCTTATGCGGTGGCCGAGGCTGCGGGATGGCGGGGCAGTCTGAGTCTACGCCTGGACAAGAGTGAAGGACGTGGTTTTTACGGTGTGATTGCGGCGGCGACGGTGGGCGGCGTAGTTCTTTGCTTTACACCAATGGATCCCGTTAAAGAGTTGTTTTGGTCAGCGGAGCTGAACGGTGTCATTGCGGTACCCATCATGGCGGTCATGATGCTGCTGGCATCCAACACGAAAACAATGGGTGCAAATGTCATTGGTCCGCGGTTGCGGTGGCTCGGCTGGGCGGCTACGGCCGCCATGGCTCTCACTGTTGCCGCCCTCTTTGCGACACTTTGACAAAATGGCTGATGCGCTTACCCGATTTGAACCGTCGAGTCACCAATAAACCGATAGGGCGGAATTTCAAGATTAGTAGGAGCCGGGACGTTTTTGGCCACGCGACCTGCCAAATCAAAACGCGATCCGTGGCACGGACAGTAAAACCCGCCCGGCGCATGAATCTGTGCATTGAATGCTCTGTCGTCGAGACGCAGCACCGGCGAGCAGCCCAAATGAGTACAAATTCCTACAGCCACAAAAAAGTCGGGTCGTTGCGAGCGGGTCGCATTGGCACACGACGACGGTTGCTCGGACCGAGTGGATGTTGGGTCTACCAGCACCTGGTTGAGCTCTTCGAGCGAGCGCACCATGTCAGTCGTTCGCCGCATCAGCCAGACCGGCTTGCCGCGCCAGGCAACCACCTTCAATTCTGCTGGGGCGATTGTGGATATGTCCGCGGTCACCGGCGCACCGAGCGCCTTGGCAAGTTCGGAGGGCGCAAGACTGGCCACGAACGGGTAGGCGGTCGCCACTAAACCCGCACCACCCATGACCCCGGCGACAACGGAAAGCAATCGGCGACGCTCCTCGTCGGCGAGGCTTGAGGCATCAACCAGATGAACAACTTCGTCAACGGATTTCATGGTGTGCGCCCGGCTGTGGTGGATTGAAGTTTGAGATCTCGACACTTCCACGTTAATGACCCGCTCTTAAGCCAGCCTGAAGTCTCGCTGGAATCAAGAACTGCTGGCTAGTTGTCGCGACGATTTCGCATCAGCCAAACCACCAACCCGGCCAGAGCAAGGCCCACCAATATCCAGCCTTCCAAATGCCGTATCTGCCCGAGCAACATCACAGCCATTTGGCCAAAAGCCCAGCCCAATCCAGCGAAGAGGCATGCCCACAATGTTGCGCCCAAAGCATTGAACAGTGCGAATCGCTGACCCGCTATGGATGACATGCCCATCAGCACCGGCCCGGCTATGCGCAGCCCGTACGCAAACCGTACGCCGACAATGAGCGCAGCGTCGAAACGGATCATCAGGTTCCGAACCCGATCGCTTTTTCTGGCAATGGAGGGCCACCGGGCAATCATGGCAGGGCCACGCCATCGACCCAGCCAGAAAAAACACTGATCTCCCAAAAAGCCCGCGACAACTGCAATCGCAACCACAGCATAGGGATTGAGGTAACCGCGATGTACAGCAAATCCAGCGAGTATCAAGATGGTTTCGCCCTCAAGGAGACATCCGGCCACAAGCACCCAGTAGCCGTGTGTTTCAATCAAGGTTCGCAAATCAACCATGGCGTTCGGCCCGTGTAGCTCTCACTTCCATTTGAAGAATTTTTTCTGGCTGAATCAATGACATCAAACCCGCTAACGCTCAATAACTGGCTGACATTGCACGGGTTTGTTACGGCAGTTGCTGTTTTGGTCTACGTCATCAGCTCCCATATCATGCACCAGCGGCGGCATCCGGCCGCAGCCATCGCCTGGATGCTATTTATACTTTTGGTTCCGTACCTTGCCTTACCGGCGTTCCTGGCATTCGGATCGCGCAAACTCCCCCGCCCCTCCGTCACGCAACGGCCTGAACTCAATAAGTTAGCGGGGGAAGACACATGGGCAGTTGAGACCATCCTGGCGCTCGGTCAACCTGCACCGCAGTTGTACAACAACCTCCAAGTGCACAAGGATGGTCATCATGCACGCGATTCGCTGTTCCAAGCGCTAGCCGACGCGAGAGTGTCGCTGGATGTCTGCACTTTTATTCTGGGACGGGAGAGTCTGGGCGCTGCCATCGTCGACCTACTTGCTGCCAAGGCGAGACAGGGCGTCCGCGTCAGGCTACTGCTCGATGGCATGGGCTCACTGATGACACGCCACCCCAATATCAGGCAATTGGTCGACGCAGGTGGCGAGTTCGCTTTATTCGTACCGCCCACACGCTCACCACTGAAAGGACGTACCAATTTGCGAAATCACCGCAAGATGGTGATCGTCGACAGTGGATCCGCTGGGGCACGTTTGTGGTGTGGCGGTAGAAATTTGGCAAATGAGTATTTTGAGGGCAAGTCTGGAGAGGCGCCGTGGCGAGATTTGAGCTTTGATTTGCAGGGGCCAATGGTGGGCCAGGCCAGCGACCTGTTCTCACAAGACTGGGCATTCGCCGATGGCCAGACGCACGAGCTGGTGCCAGGCAGTGTCAGTCAGGCAACGCCAATTTGTGCGGCTCGACCCGACCCTGAAGGCGCACAACTCGTTGCGTCGGGGCCAGACCAAGCCGACGACACCATCTACTCCATCGTGGTAACTGCCATTTACAGATCACGATATCGTATCGCGTTGGCCACTCCCTATTTTGTGCCTGAGTCCGCGTTGTTAATGGCCCTCTGCCTGGCG
>JAHEBY010000272.1 GCA_024642025.1 Comamonadaceae bacterium
TGGCGACGACTTCTACACTGCATCCACAATTCGAATTTATCAAATGTTGGGTGCCGCGATGGCCAAAGCCAAATCCACAGATCCCGTCAAGGTTGCGGCGGCGCTTGAAGGTCTGAAAGTTGAAAGCTTCAATGGTGAAGTTGAGATGCGCAAGGCTGACCACCAGATGCAGCAGCCGCTTTACATGACGGTCTGGCAAAAGGCTGATGCAAAGTATCCATACAGCCCGGAGAACACCGGCATGACGCTGGCCATGGTCAAGGAGTACCCGAACTACGTTTCCAGCACGCCAACGAGCTGCCAGATGAAGCGCCCATCCTGAGAATCAAGGAAAGGCATATCCACCAGAGCCCGAGCCGGGGTACCGTGTCGGGCTCTTTTGTTTTATAGCGAGGAAGGTCAAGCCTGATGGAGTTTTTCATCATCTCAATGCTCAACGGCCTGAGCTACGGTTTACTTTTGTTTATGCTCAGTTCGGGCCTCACGCTGATTTTCAGCATGATGGGCGTTTTGAACTTTGCCCATGCCTCGTTTTATATGCTTGGCGCCTATATAGCCTATACCATTTCGACGATTACAGGTTTCTGGCCAGCCCTTGTTTTGGCGCCACTTGTGGTCGGGGCACTGGGGGCATTATTTGAGGTGGTGTGTTTGCGACGGGTACACAAGTTTGGGCACGTGGCTGAGCTATTGATTACGTTCGGACTGTCCTATGTTGTTCTTGAACTGGTGCAGCTCATTTGGGGACGCCTGGCTCTGGAGTTCAAGCCACCCCAATCCCTGCAGGGCTCGATTTTTACGCTGATCAACCATTCGGGTGATGGTTTGAGTTTCCAGTGGGGTAGCGTGCCTGCAGCCATGTGTTCAGCCAGCGATGCGGCCATTCGTGTGGTTTGCTCGCCATTTCCCGCGACTCGCGGGTTCATGATGATTGTGGCGCTGGTGATGCTGGTTTCGGTCTGGCTTCTGCTCACACGCACGCGCATCGGACTCGTCATCCAGGCCGCCTTGACGCACCCCCAAATGGTTGAAGCTTTGGGTCACAACGTTCCGCGCGTGTTCATGCTTGTTTTCGGTGCCGGGACGGCTTTGGCGGGGCTGGCAGGCGTCATTGGCGGAAGCATATTTCTCACGGAACCCTCAATGGCGGCCACGGTGGGCTCAGTTATTTTTGTGGTCGTGGTCGTAGGTGGTATGGGATCTCTGTCTGGAGCGTTTTTGGCTTCCTTGCTGATTGGTGTCATTCAGACGTTTTCAGTGGCGTTTGATTACTCGTTGGGGACCTTGGCTCAGCAATTGGGGTTGCAGCTTGGCACGTCGGTCAGCAACAACACCTACGTCAAACTCACACTCTCTCAGGTGGCGCCCATCCTGCCCTATATGTTTTTGGTGTTGATTCTGATTTTCCGTCCCAGAGGCCTTCTGGGCAATCGGGAGGCCTGATCCATGGCAGTGATCCTGGGCCCGAAATCAGTTAACAAGTCGCAGTGGGTCATTTGGGGCCTGTTTGCGGTTGTGTTGCTTTTGGCGCCTTTGATCTTTCAGAGTGGCTTGGGCATTACCGTGCTGGCGCAAATGGGTATTGCCATCATTGCCTGCCTGTCCTACAACATTCTGTTTGGGCAAGGGGGCATGCTGAGTTTCGGCCACGCGGTCTACACAGGTCTCGGCTCTTACGTGGCGATCCATGCGCTCAACTTGGCAACGGTAGACAAGTTTCCGTTGCCGGTGGTTCTTGTGCCGCTTATTGGCGGCCTCGCCGGGCTGGGTTTTGCAGCTTTGCTTGGGTATTTCACGACGCGCAAGGCGGGAAACACGTTTGCCATGATCACGCTTGGGCTGGGTGAGCTGGTGTTCGCCATGTCATTGATGGTGCCCGAGTTCTTTGGTGGTGAAGGCGGCGTTTCGGGAAACCGTGTTTCAGGCCAACCGCTGTTTGGCATCACATTCGGCCAGCCGATCCGTGTTTACTATCTGATTGCTGTGTACACGTTTATATGCACGGTGGCCATGTTTGCATTCACCCGAACGCCGTTGGGACGCATGCTCAATGCCGTTCGTGACAACCCGGAGCGCGTCGAGTTTGTCGGCTACAACACCCATCGCATCCGCTATTCAGCTTTCATGATTGCCGGTTTTTTTGCAGGCATTTCCGGAGGGCTGGCAGCGCTGAATTTTGAAATTGTTACCGCAGAAGTTGTGGGCGCCGCGCGCTCGGGCGCCTATCTGCTATTTACTTTTTTGGGCGGTGCAACTTTCTTCTTCGGGCCCATTCTGGGCGCCATTCTGATGGTTCTCGCGTTTGTACTGTTCAGCGAGTTCACCAAAGCTTGGCTGTTGTATCTGGGATTGATTTTCCTTTTTACCGTGATGTATGCGCCTGGTGGTATGGCAAGCTTGATCATGAGTAATGTTCGCGTGGCCCGATATGGGCGCCTCACCGGTTTGCTTCCGACTTACCTTGGGTTATTGGTTGCCGGGATCGTGGCGCTGCTGGGTGCGTCCGCGATGATCGAGATGATTTACCACTTGCAATTGGCTGCCTCAAGTGGTCCCGACGTGGGGTTTCTTGGTCGCGACCTTGCTACCAACAATGCCGCGACCTGGCTGGGCGCAGCTGGCTTGTTGATCGTTGGCGGATCAATCTTTGAGATGTTTCGGCGCCGTTTTGTGCTTCAGTGGAGTGGCGTGCAGTCTTCGATTGAACGTGAAAGCCGCCAATCGGAGTCGGCAGCATGACCACGCTTGAGTTAAAGGGTTTGCGTAAAAATTTTGGGAAAACCGAGATCATTCGGGGCATAGATTTGGCGGTTGCGCCTGGCGAACGGGTGGGCGTCATTGGTCCAAATGGCGCGGGGAAATCGACGCTCTTCAATCTCATTAGTGGACGCCTGGCGCCCACCAGTGGCGAGATATTGTTGAATGGACAACGAATAGATGGCCTGCGACCATTTGAGGTCAATCGTATGGGACTGTCCCGCAGCTTCCAGATAACCAATATTTTCCCCAAACTCAGTGTTTTCGAAAATCTACGCTGTAGCGTTCTGTGGAGTCTGGGCTACAAATACACGCTCCTGAAATTTCTTTCCGGCCTGCATGATGCAAACGAGCGTGCCGAACAACTCATGCAAATGATCATGCTGGATCGAAAGCGTGATGTCCTGGCTGTAAACCTCACCTATGCTGAGCAACGTGCACTTGAAATCGGCATCACCATTGCCGGTGGCGCCAGTGTCATTCTTCTGGATGAACCTACCGCCGGCATGAGCAATAGCGAAACGGCACGTTTCATCAACCTCATCAAGGACGTGACAGTGGGCAAAACCTTGCTGACGGTTGAGCACGATATGGGCGTGGTGTTCGGCTTGGCAGACAAGATCGCCGTCGTGGTCTACGGCGAGGTTCTTGCCTTTGACACGCCGGATGCCGTCAGGGCCAACGCCAGAGTTCAGGAGGCTTACCTTGGGTCACCGGTCGCAGATGCCCAGCAGGGCGGGCACTGACGCGTTGATATGAGCTTGAAAGTCAGCAACCTCCACGCGTACTATGGCAAGAGCCATGTGCTGCACGGCGTCAACCTGGAAGTGAAACAGGGTGAAATTGTTGCCCTGCTGGGGCGCAATGGGTCTGGCCGATCAACCACCGCCAAAGCCATTATGGGCATGGTGCAGTGCGAGGGTTCTATTCAATGGCAAGGTACAGAGACGCTTGGACAAAAGCCATTTGAGATTGCCCATCTTGGCCTTGGCTATGTGCCAGAAAGCCGCGATGTCTTCCCGAAACTTACGGTTGAGCAAAACTTGTTGCTCGGGCAAAAGAGCAACCGCAAAGGGGGCAGGTGGACCTTTGAAAACATGTACCAGATGTTTCCTCGGCTGAAGGAGCGCCAGCACACGCCCGCTGGGGTGCTGTCGGGCGGCGAGCAGCAAATGCTGACTCTCTGCAGGACATTGATGGGTGACCCGGATCTCGTCATCATTGATGAGCCAACCGAGGGTTTGGCACCCAAGGTAGTCGAGCAAGTCGCAGGCTACCTGAAACAACTGAAGTCGCAGGGCTTGTCCGTGCTGCTCATCGAGCAAAAATTGACGATCGCGATGGGTATTTCAGATCGCGCGCTTGTCATGGGCCACGGAAGCATTGTGTTCGATGGCACGCCCGCGTCTTTGCTTGAAGACGCCAATATCCGCAAAGAATGGCTTGAGGTGTAACCTCGGTACTCACGCGGTCTCGACGGCGACTATCGAGGCTTGTAGCTCGGCAAACTGCATTTACAATTAAAAAGAACGATCGTTCTTTTTACCTATTAGGAAGCAAGCATGACGGCTGAATATAAAGTCC
>JAHEBY010000273.1 GCA_024642025.1 Comamonadaceae bacterium
GCAAATTTCCTCTCTTTTTGCTTTTTCCATCCCTATTTCCGGACCTTTTCTCGGTGAGGCACTACGCCGGTACAGCAAAGTATCTCGTTCTCAACAAAGCACCAGCCGTCAACATCACTATAAAAACGCGATTGGCAGCTCCGCGCCTCTTTCGAATAAAACACCTGATAGGCCCCAAGCCAGCGCGCAAATTGCACCTGTAACGAACGCAAGGCTTGGTTATCCGGGGCGACCACGACACGCTGCACTTCATCATCATCGACGACTCGAGCTTTTCGAGAAGTCCTGAATGCACCATCCGTCACAAGTCGATTCGTGTTACGGGCGGACTTGTTTGGCGGGGTATCCCGATACAACACGGGGGAGGCCCCTACCTTGTCTTGGGCATGATGCGGGTTCCTGGAACTTCCTTAGGAAATCCTTAAATAAAATGGCCAGCCCTCCATCGGTATTTGTGGACAAGGCATGGCGTGGAAACCCATATTAAAAATTCAGGTTTGACGGACGTTACAGAGTGCGAAATGCCATGCGGGCACCACCTGGAACCCTGACTTTGACCTACACAATGAGCCGTCTGGCGGTGACGGTCGGGCTTTCGGCGCTTGCGGTGGAGGCATCCACGACGTCGCAGTCTCAGGTGATGGTGACCACGTCAACTAAGTTTGCCGAGATAGAATCGAAAGGATTCCCGGGAGTATTCCCGGTTTACGGGAATTTGATGGCCCAGACGGATTCACTTCAGGCTATGTCCTCTGCCAAAATCACGAAACTAGCTTAACGTACACATGAATCGCCCCAAAAGGCCACCGGACAAACAAGGTCATCAGAATATGGATGATTGGTCACAAAATTCTTCCTCTATGCCATTGCCAGAAGTCACTGAAAGCGACCACGAAACGGGCTGGAGTCTGTGGCATGAGGCTGTTTCGTTTCAGGAGAGTGGCTTCCCTCAGGCTTACCAAAACACGGTACCCTCCGAGTTGATGCCCATGTCGGATTCCGTGGCCGACAATGAATCGTCGTCGGAAAAAAATGTTGCGGCGGCCAATGAGCTGAAAAAGCGGGATGCCATGGCGCATCTCGCCCTGAATCACAAACGCATACACGACGCCATTGCGCTAATGTGGGGCAAACGCGAATGCAGTGCCTATATTCTGAAGCTGCTGTCCAGTGGTGGCGACGGCATGCAGCGCACCCGGGTCGGATTCAAAATGGAAGCAACCGAGGCCCTCCTGCTGTTGAGTGACCTGAACGATGCCGCCTGCGAATGGCGGATGCGCGGCAGTTTCTAACTCGCAGCAAGCCTGACCAGCCCGCCCAGATAGGGGCGCAACACGTCGGGCACCATCACGGAGCCATCGGCCTGCTGATAGTTCTCCAGTACGGCGACCAGCGTGCGCCCGACGGCAAGGCCAGAGCCATTCAGCGTGTGGACCAGTTCGTTCTTGCCCTGAGCATTCTTAAAGCGTGCCTGCAGGCGCCTGGACTGAAACGCTTCACAATTTGAGACCGAACTGATCTCGCGATAGGTGTTTTGCGCTGGCAGCCAGACTTCCAGATCATAGGTTTTGGTGGCACCAAAACCCATATCGCCCGTGCACAGCAGCATCACGCGGTACGGCAAGCCCAGCTTTTGCAAAATGGCCTCGGCATGACCCGTCATGGCCTCCAGCGCTTCGTAGCTCTTCTCGGGGTGGGTGATCTGCACCATTTCCACCTTGTCAAACTGGTGTTGGCGAATCATGCCGCGTGTATCCCGCCCATAGGAGCCCGCTTCCGAGCGAAAACAGGGTGTGTGAGCCGTGAGCTTGATGGGCAGCTCGGCCTCTGGCGTCACCACGTCGCGCACAAAATTGGTGAGCGGCACTTCGCTGGTCGGAATCAGATAAAGCGCTGCATTGTCAGGCATCGCTTCCCCTTCTTGTCCACCTTTTTTGGCAGCGAACAAGTCGCCCTCAAATTTGGGCAACTGCCCAGTGCCGCGCAGCGTGTCGGCGTTCACAATGTACGGCGTGTAGCACTCGGTGTACCCGTGCTCCCCGGTCTGAACGTCCAGCATAAATTGCGACAGCGCACGGTGCAATCGGGCGATCGGCCCCTTCATCACGGTAAAGCGTGAGCCGGTCAGCTTGACGCCCATGTCGAAATCAAGGCCTAGTGGCGCACCGACATCCACATGGTCCTTCACTGCAAAGTCCATTTTTTGAGGCACGCCCCAAGAGCGCACCACCACATTGTCCTTCTCGTCAGCGCCCACGGGCACGCTCTCATGCGGCAGGTTGGGCACAGCAAGCAACACGGATTGCATCTCAACCTGAATCGCATCCAGGCGGCTGGCAGAGGTGTCCAGCTCCGTCTTCAGGCCTGCGACTTCAGCCATGGCAGCCTCCGCCTCGGCATGTTGGCCTTTTCCCTTGAGCATGCCAATCTGCTTGCTCAGTGAATTCCGCTTAGCCTGCAACTCTTCAGTACGGGTCTGAATAGACTTGCGCTCGGCCTCCAGGCTGGTGAACGCTGCCACATCAAGAAATGCTTGCGGCTTCTTTCGTGTCTCAAGCCGGCGAATTGCCGAATCAAGGTCTTTTCGAAGCAGGGTGATGTCTAACATGCTGGAATTATATGTAAAAACTGACGCTTGCCCACGTCCGATATGCGTTACAAGCTACTATTTTTATAGCTACTCTTGCTGACGGCAGGGTGTCATATCTGTGCTACTGCGAGTCACTCTTAAGCCCCTTCGGCAGCGGAAACTTCACGGTCTCGGCAATGCCGTCCATTTTGCGAACCGACACGGCACCCAGCTCCTTGATGCGGTCAATCACCTGTCGCACCAGAATCTCTGGCGCAGACGCACCGGCGGTCAGCCCCACGCGCTGGTGCCCGTTGAACCATTCGGCCTGCAGTTCATCCGCGCTATCGACCATGAAACTCCGGGTGCCCAGCTTGTGCGCCAGTTCCCGCAAGCGATTGCTATTGGAGCTGGTGGGGCTGCCGACCACAATTACCACGTCAACCTGAGGGCTCATCACCTTCACAGCGTCTTGCCTGTTTTGGGTGGCATAGCAAATGTCTTGCTGCTTGGGTTCGCGTACGTTCGGAAAGCGAGCCTTGACAGCTGCAGCGATATCGGCAGCGTCGTCCACGCTCAACGTGGTTTGCGTCACAACGGCCAGCCTGGAACTTTGCCCCGGGTTGACTCTGGCTACGTCCGCAACGTCTTCCACCAGATGAATACCGCTGTCGAGCTGGCCCATGGTGCCTTCGACTTCGGGGTGGCCCTTGTGGCCGATCATGATGAACTCATAGCCCTCTTTGGCGAGCTTGGCCACCTCCACGTGCACCTTGGTCACCAGCGGGCATGTGGCATCAAAAATCTGGAAACCGCGGGTACGTGCCTCTTCCTGAATGGCCTTGCTCACACCATGCGCTGAAAATACCAGCGTGGCGCCGGGTGGCACGTCGGACAATTCTTCGATAAAGATGGCGCCCTTGGCCTTCAGGTCGTTGACCACGTAGGTGTTGTGAACAATTTCATGGCGCACGTAAATCGGCCGGCCAAATTTGTGAAGCGCCCGCTCCACGATTTCAATGGCGCGATCCACCCCGGCGCAAAAGCCGCGCGGCTCGGCCAAGAGAATCTCGTGCGGCAAGACAACGTCGGTCATAGCACCCCAATCAAATGAACTTCAAATGTCACCGGCTGGCCTGCCAACGGGTGGTTGAAATCAAACAAGACAGCATCAGCGCTTTGCTCGTTACCTATCTGCATCACGGCGCCCGCATAGCTGCCCGAGCCATCGGGTGTGGGGAACTGCACCACATCACCCACGCTGTATTGCTCCAGCGGATCGCCCAGCTGACTGAGCAGCCTGCGCGCGACCCATTGCTGCATGTCCCGCTTGCGCTCACCAAAGGCCACACCCGCAGGCAGCTCGAATGTGCGCCGGGCACCTTCGCGCAATCCCAACAGGCAAGCCTCCACCGCCCCGGACAGCTCACCAGTGCCCAGCGACAACGTGGCGGGCTTGTCGTTAAACGTATTGATGATGTCCCCGGCAGGCCCTGCGAGGCGGTAATGCAGCGTGAGAAAAGATCCCGGCTCCACGATGGCGGCTGCGTCCGCCGGATGCCCTGCAATGCTGGATGTCATAAAAGTCTCGATAAACTGGCCCCTATTGTAGAAAGCCAGGAAAAATCCTTCCAGCCGACCGGCTTGATCGCCCAGCCATGCCCCTTAAAGACTTGCCACCCGATGCCCGCCCGCGCGAAAAGCTTCTGGCGCGTGGTGCGAGCGCCTTGAGCGACGCGGAGCTGCTGGCCTTGCTGCTGCGC
>JAHEBY010000274.1 GCA_024642025.1 Comamonadaceae bacterium
CGTAAAGGCGATGGTGGATGTGGTTGGCGTGCCGGTGACGGTGAAGCACCGCATCGGCATCAACCATACTGAGGACACGCCCGAAAGCTATCCTTTTGTACGCGACTTCGTGGGCGCGGTGAGCGAGGCGGGTTGCCAGGTGTTTATCGTTCACGCGCGCAATGCGTGGCTGAAGGGGCTGTCGCCCAAAGAGAATCGGGATGTGCCGCCGCTTCATTACGAGCTGGTGCATCGCCTGAAGGAAGATTTTCCGCATCTCACCATCTGCATCAATGGCGGCATTACATCTCGCGATCAAGTGGCGGAGCAATTGCAAATGCTCGATGGCGTCATGGTTGGTCGCGAGGCCTATCACAACCCGTGGTGGCTGAGCAGCTGGGACGCCGCGTTTTTTGACGCTGAAAACCCGCAGATCACCCGGGAGCAGGTAGAGGCGCATATGTGCGATTACATGGTGCGCGAAGCCGTAGCGCATGGCACGCCCTGGAGCAATATCGCGCGCCACATGCTGGGCCTGCGCCACGGCTTGCCCGGCGCGCGCAAGTGGCGCCAGGTATGGAGCGACCACCGGCTCAAAATGCTTGATCCGCATGACGTGATGGCCTTGGCCCACGGCGCCCTGCGCGAAGCGGCTTGAGGTGGATGGATTGAAAACAGCGTGGTTTAGACTGCATTGGGTCGGACGGCGACATCGGTTGCCAGAGGACACGAATGTTGGCCCCCATAAACAGGGTGGTGTGCGCTATTTAAAGCATAGCTGCTTGCGCATATTTCACAGGGGCTAAGGCCCAATTTTCATAGGTAAATTTCTTGTGGCTAATAAGGCAGAGATACAGGCATTCCTGTTGGCGGAGTTTCCGCAGAGCAAAGTAGTCGTCGAATCGGTTGGCAGCGGGGCGGCAACGGTAAAGCACCCGGTCGGTCAGGCCGAGCTGCGGCCGGGCGGCACGGTGGCCGGGCCCGTGATGATGACCGTAGCCGACGTAGCGCTTTACGTGGCCATATTGGGCGAGATCGGCATCGTGCCGCTCACGGTCACGACCAACCTGAATATCAATTTCTTGCGCAAGCCCGCCGCAACGGCAGCTATCGTAGGTGTTTGCAAGCTCATCAAACTCGGCAAGTCGCTCGCGGTTGGCGAAGTGGCGCTGTACTCTGAGGGCAGCTCCGACATGGTGGCGCATGTGGTGGGCACGTATTCGATTCCCCGGGCGCGATAGCATTTTCAGAAGATCAAATCCAACGAACATGAGCAACATCGTCAAAGTAACACCAAGGCTTTTTTCAATTCCGTTGCGCGAAGTCCTGTCTGACGCATCGCACGGTGATCACACCCATTTTCAGCTGGTGACTGTTTCCATCGAGCTGGCTGACGGCACGGTCGGCACAGGCTATACCTACACCGGTGGCAAAGGGGGGCACGCCATATTGGCCATGCTCCTGCATGACCTGGCACCTGTTCTGCTCGGGCAGGACGGTCGCGACATTCAGGGCATTTTTGATTTCATGCAGGCTCACGTGCACTATGTGGGCCGCGGGGGCATTGCGGCGTTTGCCTGTTCAGCGGTCGATACCGCGCTTTGGGATATTCGTGGCAAGTCTGAAGGTAAGCCACTTTGGCAGCTTGCAGGAGGGCACGCTCAGACCTGCAAGGCTTATTTTGGCGGCATTGACCTCATGTTCCCGCTTGCCAAGCTGCTGAAAAGTGTTCAGGCTTATCTGGACGCCGGCGCGAACGGGGTAAAAATCAAGATCGGCCGCAAGCTGCTGGCCGAGGACGTGGAGCGGGTGCGCGCGGTTCGGGAGCTCATTGGCCCGCACGCTGCACTAATGGTCGATGCCAACTATGCCATGAGTGTGGAGCAGGCCATCGAAGCGGCCATGGCATTGAAGCCGTTCAATCTGACGTGGTTCGAAGAGCCCATTATCCCGGACGATTACTGGGGTTATGCGCGCATTGCCGAACGCACGGGCATGGCTCTGGCAATGGGTGAGAACCTGCACACCATCCATGAATTTGAACTGGCGTTCGAACACGCCCGCCTTTCCCACATTCAACCTGATGCGTCCAACTGCGGCGGCATCACCGGCTGGCTGCAGGTTGCCGCGCTGGCGAAAAAGTTCAACCTGCCGGTGTGCTCTCATGGAATGCAGGAGCTGCATGTGAGTCTGGTGTCGTCACAACCCCATGGTGGCTGGATGGAGATTCACAGTTTTCCGATTGACGAGTACACGATGCGACCATTGGTAATTAAAGACCACCGCGCGGTGGCGCCAGATACGCCAGGCATTGGCGTCCAATTCGACTGGAAGGCGTTGACACCGCATCAGGTCGTACCCGACATCTGATCTGTCGTAATATTGGAGTGCCTCTATAAGTCCATGATCATGTTGCCATAGACCGTTGTATGGGATTCGGCAACGCCCAACTTCCTGGAGAAAGCGATGCGATGGAATCAATACAAGTGTTTGTTTAATATTAGCCAATGCAAGCGTGGTGCTACGCTTCAGATGTCAATTCGGCGCTTTAGCGCACTGGTGGGCATTGGTGTTATTCCGATCACGGTGTTTTCTCAGGCGGCAACGTTTCAAACCCGCTCATTAACACCAGAAACCGCTCTGGTTGCGGCCAAGGCTGCCCTTGAGAGTTGCCGAAAGCAGGGT
This sequence comes from Comamonadaceae bacterium, assembly GCA_024642025.1. Taxonomy (GTDB): domain Bacteria; phylum Pseudomonadota; class Gammaproteobacteria; order Burkholderiales; family Burkholderiaceae_C; genus Egaibacter. The sequence continues at coordinate 2,665 of JAHEBY010000274.1, forward strand.
TTCCAGGTGGCAGTAGCCGTCGTAGACCGGTCGGGCCTGACGCAGGTGTTGCTTCGCGACCGGTTTGCTGGCGCGCACACGCCAGACGTGGCAACCAACAAGGCCTGGACGGCAGCGAGTTTTCGCATATCCTCGCTCGACCTCGCCACTGAAACGCAGCCTGGCAAGCCAATGAGTGGCATTCGCGGAGCCTCGCGCGTGATGGCCATTGGTGGTGGTCTGATGATTGAAGGGGGTGGCAATACCTTTGGAGCCATTGGCGTGTCGGGCGCGCCCGGTGGCGAGGCCGATGAGAGTTGCGCCCGGATGGGTATCAAAGCCATTTCCGAGGCTATTGAGTTCTGAGGAGCCTGCGATGGGCAAGCAAACTGATAGCAGCGGCATTCCTTTGCAAGAAGAGCGTCGCCGGATCGTTCATACGATGCGCAAGCTTGGAACGCGCGGCCTGCTGTGCATGGCGTGCCTGATGGCAAGCCCGGTATGGGCCGCCGCTGATGGACAAAAGTTTCCTGACGTGGTGTCCGCGGTGGCCAGGGTTGGCAGTTTGGGCAAGCTCGATTTTGACGTGACGGTCTCGTCACCCTACGACAGCGCCGCGCGCTATGCCGACGCGTTCAAGGTCATGGGGAAGGACGGTACTGTATATGGCGAGCGCACACTGTGGCACGACCATGCTGATGAGCAGCCCTTTACCCGCGACCTGTACGGTGTGGCGGTGCCCGCATCAGTCAACGCGGTGGTGATCCAGGCACGAGACAAGAAATTCGGCTACGGCGGCAAAACGGTGGAGATCCGGTTACCCAAACGGTAAGTCGGTTGCGCGTCATCAGGCGGCAGCAGCCAGCCCGTTTTTGAAGTGATCGCGCATGGTCTGCGCGGCGGCCGATGGGTTTCGCGCAAGCAGCGCGGCCAAGATGGCCCGGTGTTCAACCAATGCCTCGTTGATGCGGCCGGTTTTGAGCAACGAATTGTGGCGATTGAGCTTCATCACCTTGCGCAGGTCCGTCACCATTTGGTTGCGCCAGCGGTTGTTGGCAATGGTGAGCAGCTGCATGTGAAACTGCTCATTGAGTTTGAAAAAACGGTCGGCGTCCGGCTTTTTGGGCGCCGCGGCGGCCTCCAGCTCCCGATGCAGTGCCCGCAGCGACTCCAGTTGCTCCGGCGTGGCCTGAGCCGCCACCACTTCGGCTGCGTCAGACTCCAGCAGGCTGAGCAGGTGGTACACGTCTGACAGATCCTGCTCCGAGACTTCGGTGACGTAAGCGCCGCGGCGTACCTTCATGGTGACCAGTCCCTCGGCGGCGAGCACCTTCAATGCCTCGCGCAGGGGCGTTCTGCTGATGCCGTAGGCTTCCGCGATCTTGAGTTCGTCAATCCAGCTGCCGGGCTCCAGTTCGCGGCGAAAAATTCGCTGGCGCAGTTCCTCGGCCACTTCTTCGTAAAGTGCGCGTGGGGACAGGGACAATGCAGACATGGCGGAAATTGTAAGCTTAAATAAATATTTTGAATCAATAATTATAAATAACGTAAACTTGATGGACTTTTCCAGACGCGCTTGGCCATGACCTCATCAACACCTGAATTCAAATCCGCCACGCTGGCATCCTGGGCAGCAGCGGCGGCTAAATCTGCGCCCGGTGGCAATGT
>JAHEBY010000275.1 GCA_024642025.1 Comamonadaceae bacterium
GTTGGTACCCGCCACGCTGCGCCAAGACTTTGCCAACTATTCGCGCCTGATCGGCCAGCGTGGCATCGTGTCCATGGCCGGCGCCGGCGTGGACATGGCGGTGTGGGACGCGCTGGCCCTGGCGGCTGGCCAGCCGCTGGTGCGCCTGCTGGGCGCCGAGCCACGCGCCATCAAGGCCTACAACAGCAACGGTCTGGGGCTGATTGAGCCACAGGCTGCCGTTGACGAAGCCTTGCAGCTGCTGGAAGGTGGCTTCACAGGTGTGAAGATGCGCCTGGGCCGTGCCACCGCCGCTGCGGACCTGGCTGCTGTGCGCGCGGTGCGGCAGGCGCTGCCGGACGACGTGGCGCTGATGGCTGACTTTAATCAGGCACTCACATTGCGCGAGGCCTTGCTTCGGGGCCACCTGCTCGATGGAGAAGGCCTGGCATGGATCGAAGAACCCATCCGCCACGACGACTATGCGGGCTACGCTGAGCTGCAGCGCGAGCTGACCACACCCATCCAGCTGGGCGAGAACTTCGCCGGGCCCAAAGCCATGGCTGCGGCCATTGCTGCCGGCGCGGTGGGTTACGCGATGCCGGACGCAGAGCGCATAGGCGGGGTGTCGGGCTGGATGGATGCGTCGGCCCTGGCTTCGGCGCACGAAATTGAGCTTTCGTCGCACCTCTTTCCGGAGGTCAGCGCGCACCTGTTGGCGGCTTCGCCCGCAGCGCACTGGCTTGAATATGTGGATTGGGCGGCGCCACTGCTGCAGAAGCCCCTGCAATTGGAACGTGGCATGGCCACGGCCAGCGAGGAGCCGGGGACTGGCATCGTTTGGGACCCTGAAGCGGTGGCGCGCTTCCGCGTGGACTGATTCGTCGGGCGACGTTGTCGCTAAAAGTCGTATTCGATCGTCAGTGGCGCGTGGTCCGAGAACTTCTCGCCCTTGTAGATCGACTCACGCCGGGCAGTAGCAGCCAGAGCCGTTGTCGCCAAGTGGTAGTCCAGCCGCCACCCCACGTTGTTGGCATAGGCTTGGCCCCGGTTGCTCCACCAGGTGTAGGCGGTGTCGGTAGCCGTGGGCTGTAGCTGGCGATACACGTCAACGAGTTTGGCTTCGTCAATGAGCTTTGTCATCCAGGCGCGCTCTTCGGGCAGGAAGCCACTGTTTTTCTGGTTGCTGCGCCAGTTTTTCAGGTCAATTTGCTGATGCGCAATGTTCACGTCACCGCACAGCACGAATTCGCGCTTCTTCTTAAGGTTCACCAAGTGCGGATAGATTCCCGCCAGAAACCGGTATTTGGCCAATTGACGGTCCTCGCCTGAACTGCCGCTCGGGAAATAGCAGCTGATGATGGAACGCTTCTGCTTTGGCGTGTCAAAGCGTAGCTCCACATACCGGCCTTCGGCGTCAAATTCGCCACCGTCATAGCCGACCACCACATCGCTAGGCTCGTGGCGGGTGTAGGCCGCCACGCCAGAGTAGCCTTTCTTTTCGGCAAATTGAAAGTGCCCGGTCAACCCAGCCAGGGTTTCGAACTTCCCGGCCACGTCCGGCGCCTGCGCCTTGACCTCCTGCACACAAATACAATCGGGTTTGGCCTTGGCAAGCCAGGCTTCCAGCCCTTTAGTGGTGGCAGACCGGATGCCATTGAGGTTGAGGCTGGTTAATTTAAACAAGAGGACGTCTCCATGGCAGTGGTTGAAAAGGACAGTGTCGGACAGGCTAAAGCAACCGATGAGCTTGCATTGGAATTTGTGCAGTTTGCTGTGGACTGTGGTGCGCTCAGGTTTGGCGAATTCAAGACCAAGGCAGGTCGTCTGTCACCCTATTTCTTCAACGCGGGGCTTTTTGACGATGGGGCCAAACTCGGGCGGCTCGCCCAATTCTATGCCCGCCGCCTGCTGCAAAGCGGCATGGAATTCGACATGATTTTTGGGCCTGCCTACAAGGGCATTCCGCTTGGCGCCGCGTTGGCGGTGGAGCTGGCTCGGCTGGGGCGCAATGTGCCTTTTGCCTATAACCGCAAGGAAGTCAAAGACCATGGCGAAGGTGGAACCCTGGTCGGTTCCCCGCTCAAAGGCCGGGTGCTGATAGTGGATGACGTGATGTCCGCGGGCACGGCGGTCCGCGAGTCCATTGCCATCATTCAGGCAGCTGGTGCCACAGCCCATGGCGTCGTGATCGCGCTGGACCGTCAGGAAAAGGCTACCGAAAAGGGTGCTGATGTGCCCTACAGCGCGGTGCAATACGTGCAAAACCAGCTGGGGCTGAAGGTGTGCAGTGTTGCCAAGCTCGACGATTTAATGCAGTATTTGCTTGGGCAACCCGGCTCTGGGCTTGCGGCTCATCACGAGCGGGTGATGCGCTATCGTCAACAATACGGCGTCAACGAACGTTAGGGGACCATGAAACAGTATTCAGGCATAGGTGGGGCGACTTTGACAAAGCAGGTCGTGCTGCCCCTGTTGGGGTTGGCGTGTGCGTGCCTGAACGCTCAGCCGCTGCCCATTGACGGGGTCTACACCTGCACCGATGCTGCCGGGCGAAAACTCAGGTCCGACCGGCCGATTGCTGAATGTTCGGATCGTGAACAAAGTATTCTGAATCCCAGCGGTACGGTCAAAGGCAGGATTGGCCCCACGCTCACCGCGCAGGAGCGCCTGAAGAAAGAGGAACTGGAGCGGCAAGCGCTCGAGGACCGGGCTCGCCAAAATGAGGAGAAGCGACGGGACAGGGCGTTGTTGATTCGCTATCCGACCCGCGCAGTGCACGACGCCGAGCGTGAGCAGGCGCTTGATCAGGTGGCTGTGGTTATCCGGGCGGCCAATACTCGGGTTGAAGAGTTGCGCCGGCAACGCCTCAGCATCGATGCTGAGATGGAGTTCTACAAAAAGGATCCCTCCAAGGCCCCGGCTTCCGTCCGCCGCCAGATCGACGATAACGATCACAGCATGGGTATCCAGAAGCGGTTTATTGCCGATCAGGAGTCGGAAATGAAGCGCGTCAACGCCCGTTTTGACGAAGAGCTGGACCGCCTCAAGCCCATGTGGACCGCCGCCGGACAGCCGGTCGGTAAAACAAAACCTTAACCAAGCTTCTGGCGCAGCAGGTCATTCACCTGCTGCGGGTTGGCCTTGCCCTTACTCGCCTTCATGATCTGGCCGACCAACGCGTTCAGCGCCTTGGCGTTGCCAGCCTTGTATTCCTCAACATTTTTGGCGTTGGCAGCAACGACATCGTCCACGATTTTCTCCAGCGCGCCGGCGTCGTTCATTTGACGCAGACCTTTGGCCTCGATGATGGCGTCAACATCGGGGGAACCATCCCACAATGCGTCGAAGACTTGACGTGCCGCAGCGCCGGAGATGATGTTTGAAGTGATACACCGAATGAGCTGGGCTAGCTTGTCCGCGGCGACTGGACTTTTGTCAATCGTGATGTCTTGCGCATTCAAGCGGCGGGACAACTCACCCATGATCCAGTTGGCTGCCAGCTTGGGCTGCACCGGTGGATTTTGGGAAATGACTTGCTGAAAATAGCTCATTGTCATTTTGCTTTGGGTTAGGGCGCTTGCATCGTATTCGGACAAGCCATAGTCGCGCACATAGCCCTCGACCACTTTTCGAGGCAAATCAGCCATTTGCCCTCGTATTTGCTCAATCCATAGCTCCGAAATACATAGCGGCGGTAAATCCGGATCCGGAAAGTAGCGGTAATCCGCAGCATCTTCCTTGGTGCGCATGGCCCGGGTTTCGCCCGTGTCGGGGTTGAACAGCACGGTGGCCTGCTGGATGGCGTGGCCGTCTTCGATTTGCTCAATTTGCCAGCGCACCTCGTAGTCTATGGCCTGCTGCATGAACTTGAAGCTGTTCAGGTTCTTGATCTCGCGGCGCGTGCCCAAGGGGCCGCCGGGCTTGCGCACCGACACGTTGGCATCACAGCGGAAACTGCCTTCCTGCATGTTGCCGTCACAGATGCCGATCCAGGTGACGATCTTGTGCAGCTCTTTGGCATAGGCCACCGCCTCGGCGCTTGATCGCATGTCGGGCTCGGTCACGATCTCAAGGAGTGGCGTGCCGGCGCGGTTCAAGTCAATGCCGGTCTGGCCTACGAAGTCTTCGTGAAGTGACTTGCCGGCATCTTCTTCAAGATGCGCGCGCACCAGGCGGACCGTCTTCTTCTCGCTACCCAGGAAAAACTCCACCTCACCACCCTGCACCACGGGAATTTCAAACTGGCTGATCTGGTAGCCCTTGGGGAGGTCCGGGTAAAAGTAGTTCTTGCGCGCAAAAATACTGCGTGGCGCGATATGCGAA